>NZ_FPLG01000052.1:0-101994 GCF_900120065.1 Moritella viscosa | reverse complement strand
TGGGGGGTGGGCAGGGTGGCTATGCAGCGGATTGCAAATCCGTGGACCTCGATTCGACTTCGGGACCCGCCTCCATGATTTAGCTTGTAAAAAAGCAAGTTTATTGGTTCTGCACTGGAACGGATAAACTATAAAAAATTCAGTGCCCGAGTGGTGAAATCGGTAGACACAAGGGATTTAAAATCCCTCGCTTAATAGGCGTGCCGGTTCAATTCCGGCCTCGGGCACCAATTAATACTAGAAATAGTATATCTCGCTAAGATGTAAAATTAGCACTCTGTGTTAACAACCTAGGTTGTAATTACAGTAAATGGCGGGTTGGCAGAGTGGCTATGCAGCGGATTGCAAATCCGTGGACCTCGATTCGACTTCGGGACCCGCCTCCATGATTTAGCTTGTTAAAGAGCTGGTTTATTAGTTCAGCACTGTGAACGAATAAACTATAAATGTTTAGAAATAAACAAAATAATTCAGTGTTAGAGTGGTGAAACAGATAGGCACAAAGATCTAACATCTCTCGCTAAATAGGCATACCAGTTCAATTTTTGCTAATATTATGACCAGCTTAATGCTGGTTTTTTTGTACCTAAAATTCACAAATTAATTCAAAGTGAAAATTTTTCTCCTGTTCATCGTCCTGTCTTTCAACACATCGCCCATTTATTTTTAGCGGATTGTTACATTGAAAAATTAATAGGTAAAGTAAGGGTTAACTCTTTGTTAGGAATGTTCTTGGGTGGAACTGGTAAAGGTTGAGCTCGGTAAGGCAAGCCGAGGGCTTCGCTGTCTAGTGAAGCAGTCCCTGAACTTTTTACCAAACTTACACCCAATACATTACCTTTCCTATCTAAAGTAAAAGTGATTATTGGCATGCCTTGTTTTCGCATTCGCTTAGCCTTACGCGGGTATCGTTTTTTACGTTCAAGATGGGCGTGCAGAACTTTTTGCCAGTTTAGTCTTGCCATTTTCCCTTGTTCACTCAGTTGCCCTGTTTGCAGTGCTGTGACTTGTAAGCTTTGCTTGCTCACGTCGAGGGTCGGTATCGCAGTCGCTTGTTTAGCTATAGATTGTACCGGAACAGGGGGGTCATCTACGCGCTTATTTCGTGTCGGTTTGGTTTTCACTACAGCTGGCTTTGGTTGTTCAGGTATTGGTTTCGGTTCTTCAATCGGCTTAGCAGTGACCTTTTTGGTTGGTGGTTTTTCAATAGATTTAAATTGGGATGGGCTGTCAGTTTGTGCCACAATCAATGTCGGTTTTTCACGTGCTACTTTCTGTTCTGACGCTTGTGGCTCAATTGTAGTTGATGCTTGGGCAATAGTCGCTTGTTGAGCTGGATCTGGAGGCAGATCGTTCGTTTTTTTATTCGGGGCAGACAAGGGGGCAACAATGCTAACCACGATTGGTGCTGCAGAGGGCGGTGGCACATAGTTGTGCTTAGGTGTCCAAAAGTAAGCAATTGCGACACCAGCGTGCAACGCCAGACTAGTGGCGATGCCAATGAATACCCAGCTGTTACCACCATCTTTTTTTGCGTGGGGAGCCTGGCGAAGTGAGTTTCTCATGAGTTCGAACCTATGGTTTTCTCCTCACCGACAAGGGCTATATGGGTGTATCCCGCTGCGATTAGCGCATTCATGACAGTCATTAAATCTTGGTAAGTAAGATTTTTATCTGCACGTAGATAAATCTGTTTAGACTTATCTGCTAGCGTTGTGCCCAAAGCTAATGGTAACTGTTCTAGTGTCACTTCTTGCTTTTCACCAAGTGTTAATACTAGCCCCTTTTGTATTGTAAGATAAAAAAGGTTATCGGGTTGAGGCAGAGGTTGTGCCGAAGATGAAGGTAAATCCACAGGAACATTTACAGTAGCTAGAGGAGCTGCAACCATCACAATGATCAGAAGCACCAGCATCACATCAACCAAAGGCGTGATGTTGATATCATGGTTTTCAACCATTTCGTCATTATTCAAATTTGGTTTGAATGCCATTAGTTATCCCGTTTTACGCAAAGTAGCAGGCTTGCTTTTGTCGTTATTAGTTGCCGCACAAGGCTCGCGATCTAAGTCACGACTGACTAAAACCAACAACGCAGCATTAATGTCTGCCAAAAGAGCACGGTAACGTCCGATTTCTCTAGAAAAATGGTTATACATAATCACGGCCGGGATAGCTGCAACCAGACCAATAGCTGTTGCTAGCAAGGCTTCTGCAATTCCTGGCGCAACCACAACTAATGTGGTTGACTGAGACTTAGCTATGCCGATAAAAGCATTCATGATCCCCCAGACTGTGCCAAAAAGACCGACAAATGGACCCACCGAACCTATGGTCGCCAATATACCAGTTCCTGACGTCATTTTGCTATTGAGGGAGGCTTGTGTCCTTTCTAAACTGATCTGTACTCGTTCTTTGATGCCGTCATTACTTGCCGTTCCTAAAGCAGAAAGTTCTAATTCATGTAATACAGTGTCGATCAATGCTAAACCGCCGCCTTCCTTATCGAAACTACGCTGCTTTCCTTCCTTTAAGCTTTCAGAAGCAACTAACTCTCTTAATAATTTGGCTGCGTGCTGACAGGCAAGGGAGACTTGAATTTGCTTAGAGACAAATAATGCCCAAGTGAGAATTGACGCTAACAGCAATAAAATTATGACGGATTTCACCACCCAGTCGGCAGCTTGATACATACCTATAGGTGTCATGTCATGCTTAAATTTATTTTTTGCAGTCGCTTGTTGTTTTTTCTCCTGAGCCACATGTTTGGTGCTAACCACTGAAGTGGACGTGGCATAGACAGAATGAGTGTCGTCTGGAACTAGAGTCTGAATGGCAGAATCGCTCGCAGCGTTCACGTTCTTATCTATGGTAGAGTTTTGCTCTAGTGCATAAGCATTGATTACAAGTGCACACCACAGAAATAGTGCTTTTAAGAATTGGGTCATAATTGAGGTTTCGTTTATGGTAAAACACAATAAAGGCACAACCCAAAAATAGGCTTGTGCCTTGTCCTACCTATATACCGAATGAATGAGGGAAACCCGTAAAAAAAAGTTAAAAAATCAAAATCTTTTTTCTAACTTTAAGGCGATTTCGTTTTGTTGATAGGTATAAAGCCAGTCAACGTTGCTTTTTACTCGCTTATGAGTCCACGTAAGTAGCGGCGTAATACCGTATAATGAGAGCGACTTGGAGGACAGCATGAGTGTATAACTTTGTTCTTGATCTGTTCTTCTTTCGTCCAATAATGCGCTGAACTCACCATATTTACGTTGCCTAAAGGAAGTAAATAGATTTACATCAACCAGTTCGCCCCATGCTCGGTTAACGCCGAATCTTCCGCCGAAGAGTTGATAGGCATGCACCTTTTCATCGTTATCTTTTTGGGTCCAATCCAAACCGCCAAATAGTAGCCAATTGTCGGGTAATTGATGCCATAAGCTTAAGTAAGATGACCACTGCCAGTCGGATTGATATTCAAGGTTTACTGGTCGGTAATCTTGATATTCCGCCTCAATTTCTAGCTTCATCGCACTTGATGAATCCAGGCTTTTAAACCAGTCAAATTTCAAACCTCCAGCGAAGTAAAGTGCTTTATTACCTGAAGCACTGTATTCCAACTGTGGCGATAAGGTGAATTTGTTATTTGCATTTTGATAGCTGTATCCAAGGCTGGTGATTAAAGTTTGTTCATTGAATTTGTCATTATCTAAATAGCTGGAACCATAAGCCAGCCCGCTAAAGGCGATACCATGATGACCAGATAATGAGAGACGTTTGTTCAGGCTGGCATTAAAATCGACACCTGTCCCTTTTACAGCTTCTGGTGTGCTTCTTTCTACTCGGCATTGGCCTGACGGAAGCCGAGCCAAGCAAGTATAGGATTGTGATGACTGGTTAAGGTTGTCGTTATATGACGGTCCAAAGCTAAATGATCCGTTCCAAGAGTCTCTGTGTTTTGCAGCCGTAATGAAGCTTGTTACGGTTTTTCGGATTCCTTGAGAGCGGGTATTGTTAGAAGGTAAGTTTTCGTTGATGAGAATAAATAGTGAATAGGCGTCAGCGTTTTTTTGATTTTCAAATTGCACGCGTGCCAGTTCTAATTGCGCAGGTAAAAAGTCGGGTTGTAGTGCTAAAAGTTGAGAATATTCCTGTTCAGCTAGTGTAAGTTCACCTTTAACACGATACAGCGCACCTTTGGTATAGTGAACTAATAATGGGTCGAAGCCGTCAAGCTTTTGGTACCTGGCTAAATATTGGGAGGCGAGCGGCCATTGACGAGACTGAACCGAAAAATACAGCGCTTGCCCCAATTCTGGCAACGTGTCATTCACTTGATAAGTTTCACCATCAATAATCATGGCTGAAGATTGTTGGTTTTTTTCTTTTTCTTTTTCATTTTCTTCGGCAAGCAATTCTTGTTCTATCTCACTTGCCGTTAAATTATCCCGCTGTTGGATCTGGATTTTAGTATCTTGATCTGCAACTGAATAATAAGAAAAGCTAAATAATAAGCATACTAAAATGGATCGTTTTGAAGCGGAAATTAGGTTCATTTTTTACTCTTTTCACGATAAAAATCAGAAGCAGTCGAAGCTGCTTCTGATAAATGCTGTTTTAACCGAGCGTTACAGAATTACTGTTTTTCACCACCGAATGCAGTATCCAGTTGGCTGTTAGTATCGAATTTTGCAAAGCCTGCAAGTGCTGCTGCATTCGCGCCAAAGAAATGACCTTTAGAACTACCCGCCGTAGCTACGGCATTTTGTGTTGCCGTTGCGTTACCCGTAAAGGCTGCTGTCGCGGCATTAATTTGCGCTGTTACATTCACTTTTAGTGAACCATTAGAAATGTTGCCAGACAGTGTTTGTGCGCCAAAGTCAGCATCAAAGGCACCAGTCAGCTTGTTGCTGCCAGAGAATTTATTAATGCCTGTGATGTTGTACGTCGCTGTGCCACTAGTCGGGACCGTTGTGCCAGCATCGTTACCTATGTAGTAGACGGTACGATTATTGAAGTCTTGATCTTGGGTTCCTTCATACCACTCACCGAACCAAATATCGCTATTGGCTACTTGCGCAAAGTTGTAATGAGAATTACCAAAATGTTTGCTGCCCGAAGTGTGAACGCCTTTTTCGTTATTGTTATCGTTACGATAATCACTTGAGAATGTGTTGCCAGCTAGGCCATCGAAATCAACGGTCTTACTTTTTGAGCTGCCAATGCCGGCTTTGCCTTTTGAGTGGAAAAACGGAACCCAAACTTGAGACTCGCCAACTTGGCGTAAAGAATTGTCGCTGATTGCGCCATCAAAGCCTGCGTGGGCTAATGAGCTAAGACCAAGCATAGCCGCTGTAATCCATGAAAGTTTAACTGGTTTCATTATTTATTCCTTTCTATTGTGCTACATATTATTTATGCAGCTCAGGTTAAAAAATTGGTATAAGACATCAAAAGCAGCCAGTCAATGTGATAGGTGGCATTGATAAGTCTTACTTAATACACCGAACTAAATCGTAAAACCCGTAATCATTTTTGACTTTTTGTAAGAAATAATAAAAAGCTCAGCGTGAGCGGAGCCTGAGATTAAGTTAGCGACTAGTGAACTGATATCCAGCCCAGAATGTTTCTTGAGAACTAAAGTCGCCGTAACCGTTTAAGCTCCATGAAAAACTAAAACCTAACCGTACAGTTTCACCATTGGTCGACGGTGTAGCCAGTTGAAATGTCATTCGCTCACCTTTTTTTACGGTCACAATTTCACCTTCAGATAGGCCAATGAAATAGGGTTTAAGCTTGGCATCACTGTAGTTTATAGCGTTAATGCCACTAATGGTTACATCTTTGCCCACTGCTTCTATTGTATAGTTGCCTAATATGTATTCATCGGGAATACTTCCAGAGTCAGTTGTTTTATTTACGACAAACTTTTCTTTATAAGGGAATAGTTGCAGTTTGCTATCATTGCCAACGAAGAGCTTGGTATGTGGTGCTTGCAAGCCGTAGACTTTCACATAAAATGGCTTGTAAGGTTTGCTGGTAAACTCGCCATCACTGACAGTTAAGCCCACGACATAGGTGCCCGGCGCATCGGCGTAAAACTCACTTATCATTGCGCTAGGGTCGACAATAACCGTATTAGAATTAGGCGGTTTAGAGACAAAATCCCATTGATACGTAATCGGATCACCATTTGGATCATTGCTCATACTCGCATCAACTGGCACTATCATTCCTTCGGTTGCATAGATAGCGGTGCCTGTCTTTGCGCTAGGGGGGACGTTAGCATAATAGTAGCTGAGCGTTACTGTATCTGTTGCGATAGCGAGTCCATCTGACACTGTGAGTTTTACGACATAGTCTCCTGCAATGTCTGTTTTAAATCTGATGGATGTACCCTCATCATTTAATACTGGGTTGCTATCCGTCGGTTGCTCTATAATCTGCCAAAGATAGAAAAGTTTGTCCTTGTCTGCGTCTCGGGCATTGGCGTTTAGATGCGCGGTATTGATTAAATTTAGTTTTTGGTCGCCGGATAAATTGAGTGTCGGAGGAGAATTTGTCCCGGAAGACGCAACAACGATTCGAACCTGATTTGGACGACTGTTTGCTTTACCATCATTAACAATTAAATTAATGATATAAGTCCCTATAGCATCCGCTGTAAATTCTGATAAGGCGTTGTTGCTATTAATGAGTGTTGCTTGGCTTATTTGGGGTTTGGATTCAAAATTCCATTGATAAGTGATGAGGTCGTTATCTTCATCAACACTGCTGGTGCCGTCCAATTTAACCTTGGTATTTACTTTTACATTCTGATTTACTCCTGCGATAGCAATAGGAGACTGATTTTCTAATTTGCTAGACCCGGTATCCTTGGTTCCACTTTCGTCTCCTCCGTTGCAGCCAAGCAAGAAGGATAGAGTGGCAACACACGTTAACCACTTAAATTTGTCATTCATAGCGTCTTCCTGAAGAGATTATTTGTTAAGTCCTTAAATAAAGTGCGATTGCTCGCACTTTATTTTATTGCAGAGGTCGTGCTACTTTAGTGTGTGGTTAGAAAATAACTTGCATTAATATAGTTATCGCCCATATTTTCTTTAATGATGACGCTAAATGAAAGCATGGCTTGTTTGCCACCTGTTAGAGGAGACAGTAGTTCAATTTCTACCTTTTCTCCCGCTTTAATGACTTGACCTTCTACCACCCCATTTATAATAGGGGTGACGACACCCATAATTCCCCATGGTGTTACTTCTTTTATGGTGTAATCCTGTCCTACCGCTTCAAGTGTAAAGCTCGCTAGTTTGTAAGTAGCTGGTTTAGGGTCTGAGAATGTTTTATCTATTGTTATCGGATTAAATACATAAGGAAGGGTATTTTGAGCAGGGTCTCTATCGTGGAATACTATTTTTAATTCGCTTTTGAGCGATTCTGTTACTGTCACCTTGATGTTCGATGGTGCGCTCGTTAATGCACCGTCACTCACCGTTAAAGACAATACATAATCGCCAATTAAGTCCGCTGTAAAACTAGGTGTGATGGTATTCGTACCGCTAAGATCTGCCACACTATGCTCAGGTTTGGAAACAAATGTCCATTCATACAACATAACGTCATTATTGGCATCAGAGCTGCCACTACCATCAAGATTTACAACTGCATCTTTAACTGCGTTTTGATCCGCCCCTGCTTTTGCTATTGGTGCGACGTTTGCTGACTCTAGAGTTACTTTTACACTATCTTTGACCGTGTTTTTACCATCTGATACGGACAGTTGAAGTAGGTAATCACCTTGGACATTTGCATTTAACGTGACGGTTTTTGTATCGCTATTTGTAAGTGTTGGCATGCTATTAGCAGCCTTGGTTTCAATAGACCAAGTGTAAGTTAAGGCATCATTGTCAGCGTCGGTTACGGTTGCGGCAATTAACACGGGGGTGCCAATCGCATGGGTTTTGTCTATTCCTGCGCTAACCATCGGTAACGAGTTCACTGCTTTCGGTGCGACTTCAATAGTCACGTCAACACTTTTGCTATCAATTTTACCATCATTAACGACTAAGCTGATCACATAAGATCCTGCTTTGTCTGGTGTAAATTCAGGTGAAACGGCATCGGTAGCGCTTAACGTAGCTGTGGAGCCAGTAGGTTTGGTATTTAACGACCATTTATAGGTTAAGAGTTGTTTGTCTTTATCCGTGCTGTTTTTGCCATCAAGTTTGACTAGGGAACCAAAAGCGACGTTTTGATTTTGTCCGGGTACCGCGATAGGTACTTGATTTTTAGTTGCAGCAACGTCTTTGGTTGAATTTACTCCTCCGCTCTTACATGCTGCTAGCGCGGGGATAGCAAAAGATATCAATATCCATTTCAAACTTGCTTTCATTTAATTTATCCTAAATTGTGGGAGCGATTCCGTTAATAGACTAATAACTATTGATCTAACATTCACCTATAACACCGAACGAGGTGGAAAAATCCGTAATAGTTTTTGGTGTTTTTTGTGGCTTATCACAAACGAAAACCGCCTCGAAAGAAGCGGTGATAGACTAAAATTGGAAAATCGACAGTTTTGGCTAGAATCGGCCATGTAATTTTAGACTGACTGTTCGCCCCGGTGCTGGCATTCCAGAAACGGAACCAGTTTCTAAATAATAAACATCGGTTAAGTTCGTACCTATTAATTCAGCTTCGAACTGTTTGTTGAAAATATATTTGATATAGGCATCGTAGGTGGCGACATCGGTACGTTTGATAATTTCATCTTTGTGACTTCCCGAAATGTAATTTCCACGTAGTCCTGTTTCTAAGTCTTGGTTAAAAAATCGTGCGCCTAGCATCATGCTGGCCGCATATTCTGGCGCAGCATGGGCCGCAAGATAGCTGATTTGCGTAAAACCACCTCGTACGCAGGTTTCAGATGATGGATCTTTATCATTGTAGATATCTAAAATCTGTCCGCGTGCAGCAGAATTTTCGTCGCAAACCTCGTTTCTGAAGTTATACGTGATAGAAACATTTCCAAAGTAGGCCTCGTTGTCGAACATTCCTTGCAGCTCAAGGCCGCTGGTACGTTGGCTATCGAGGTTTGCAAACGAGAAGCTGTCTGTATCGCGATCCATTACGTCTTCAATTACCTGATCAAAGTAAGTTATTTTAGCACTTGCAGTATTAAAGTAATGAATGTAGGCAACTTCAATGAGTTTGGCTCTTTCAGGTTCAAGTGGTGCCGAGAAACTTGGGTTACCAGAAAAACCACTGGTGCTTTCAAACAGACTAGGGAAGCGGAGGGTTTCAGCATAGCGGACATAGGCACGACTAGAATCATTAATTAACCAAGTTGTGGATAAAGAAGGAACCCAACCACTGCCGCTGTTTTTATAGCGGGTATTGGTTTCTCTTGATTCGCTTTTGCTGGAGACTTTACAACTACCACTCACATAATTCGTTTGTTTTATTGCTTTGACGCATGTGTTGCCGGCCAGTTTTAGCTCATTTTTTGAGTTAAACATCCAATCAGAATTATGGTCTGCCACGTAAGTGCGTTTATTTTTAGCTTCGGAGACTTTTTCTTTCACTTTTGAGGTGAGTAAGGCATCAAAATTAGCTAGCTCGCTTTGGTGTTGCAGTATTTGTTTTTGAAATTCTTCTTTTTTATCTGGAAACATTACCATGAGGTTTCGGTATCTATTGATGTTGCTGGCGATATTGTTTTTGGTAAAGGTTGAACGAATCGCTTGTTCTGCATTAGCAACATTCTGAGCAATTTCTTCATCGGCAAAGGTTTCAATAGTTTGGTAAGTCAAGTTGTAGCCGTCGCTTTGCAAGGTTTCTAGGCTTTTTGTATCCCCTGCATCTAATCTATTTTTGATATAATGATCTTCTGATTGGTATTGTGAGTAGCGAACACCAGCATTGAATATAACAGACTCTAACGGTCGCCATTCCATGGTGATCGCACCGTTATACTCTTCTCGTTCACCTGCTCTTACCGGACCATCATAGAGGTCCATCATATATTGCAGTCCCTCTTTCGGGGCCAATTTATGCTGTTGGAAATTACCAGATACAGTCAGATCCCATTCGTCGGTTAGAGTCATGGCATTTTTAAAATTAAAGCCTACTCGGCTTTCTTCACGGTTAACTGTTGCGGTATTGATGATTTTATTTGGGGTATCACTTTTTCTGTAAGTGAAATTGGGAAACCCATAACCTGTATTGGTTTTTGAGTCAGTTTGAGTAGTCCACAAGTTGGTACTTAGATCTAAATAAGGGTTAGTTGGATTAGCTCTAAACTTGAGGCTATAGGCTTGCATTTTCACATTGGCAAGCGGCCATTGAGGTAACCCGTCTTGGTTGCGGTAGTCAGAACGACTGGCCAGTATTTCACCATGGGTGCTTTCGGTGAATCGAGCACTAAGCTGCAACTTATGGACATCGGTAATGTTAAATGTGGTTTTTAGCAAAAATGACTCCATTTCTGAAGACGTATTTGGCACTTCGTGACCCGGAAGGTGATTGAGTGCAACATGTTCGGGTTGCAAGTAAGGTATGCGACCTACTACTCCATCACGATCACCCGTTTTGTATGGTTGCTCATAAAACCCCGATTTTTTTGTCCCTGAGTAATAGTTTCCTCGATTGCGATAAGCGTACGCACCAAGCCACTCAAACTTTGGGCTGATACCTGAAATGGCTAGCCTATACGCGATGTCTTCGCCATTAACTAGGTTGTCATTTTTATCACTTCGCGTTTGAAATCGGAGCTCGGGATCGTTATATAGCGGAACTCCGCCAAGTTCGGCATAAACGGGAACATCTTGCCAGTTTTTACCTGTGTGCAGGCGAGCAACATTGGGTTTTATTGAATTGCTGCTGCTTTCGGCTACAAACTCGATACCAAAAGTTTCGCCTTCTGGTACTATATCTTGAGGTGTCAGTGTTGTTACTTCAACCGCGCCACCAACCGAAGTGGTGATGTCTGCATTAATTTGTGCACCTTTGTGGACTTTCATTCCACCGATTAAATTTGGGTCAATATAATTTCGGTTTGACGCACCTCGATAGCCATTGTAAACAGAAATACCTTGCTCGGTTCCATCAATGACGACAGGGACGCGACCAGGACCTTGAACACCACGAATGTTAGGATCTATACTACCGCCGCCATTTCTAGCTTCACCACTGTATGTGTTGGCCATGCCGATAAATAGATCGGCTGCACTGGTACCTTTAAAGCGTTCGATTTCTTCTTTGCTTAAATAAGTACTGGATACGTCATTGTCGTAAATTGCATATTGGCCTTCTTTATCTCGATTTGTACCAGCCTCTATGGTGGTGCTTACTTGAATCGGAGCGAGCTTCATCCCGGTATTTTCAGAAGCAACACGATAAACGCCATCAGGCTGAAGTTGCGCGGTTAAACCAGTGTTGGATAACAATAAAGTAAGGGCATCGTTTGTATTGTAGCGTCCGTTAACTCCTGGGCTGTATAACTCATTAGAAAGGGCGGCATTAAGGTGAAACTCGATGCCAGCTTCCATAGCAAATTCGTTCAGCACCGAATCCAAAGCACCAGCAGAAATATTAAATTCAGGCTTTTCGCTTGCAATAACAGCTGTTGAGACTAATGCAGTAGCAATGCTTAACTGTGTGCTAAGGAGCACAACTAATAATTTTTGATGAGAACAAGAGTACAACTTGAATTCCTTTTTCGATTCACTGGTTTATTAATTAGTACACCGAGTGAACTTATAAAAGCCGTAAAATTAATTTATTTTTTTGCCGACACGCGAACCCACAACGGAGTTCGGTATTGAATTTCAATTGGTAAAATCTGGCTGATATTGGAAAGCGTTTCGTCTGTGTCAATAGTAGAAAACACGCCTGTGAGCTTAATGTTATTAAGGTTTTCATCTATGTTTAAGACTCCTTTTCTATATCGAGAAAGTTCTTTAATGAACTCTGGTAATGGAGTGCTTTGAGCCATGATTTTATGTTCTAACCATAAAGCGTTAACTGACGAATTTTTGTTTTTGGCAAGTAAGTCTATCCCGCTAAAGCTCGCATTTTCTCCAGCGAATATGTGCATAGTGTTTTGTTTTTGTTTTGGTTGAAGCGCAACTTCCCCTGCATATACAGTAACCAATGTTTCTTCCGTTCGTTGTTGCACTGAAAAGTGTGTGCCAATTGGCATTACTTTACCTTGTTGAGTATTGACAAAAAATGGAGTGAGGTGGTGAGAGGTTGTGATTAATATTTCCCCCTCAAGTAAATGAAGCCGCCTTTCGTATTGGTTGAAATCTACAAACACTCTTGTGGCTGTATTCATAGACATTTGAGTTCCATCAGACAACGTTATGGTTCTGATTTCTCCGGTTGCGGTGACATACTCAGCTCCAAGTAGTCGCTCGGATTTATTGTTTAGCACTAACCCCAGAGTACCTAAGGAAATCCCTCCAAGTAATAGCAGTTGTCGGCGAGATATTCCCTGTAGAGGTGCGCGATTTGGAGATATGTCTCTAGACTTAGACAGTACTCTTCGACTTAGCCCTGGTTGCGGGATATTGTTGAACTTCTTTTGAATCTGTTCTAGTTGTTGCCAAGCAAATTCGTTGTCGGGGCTGGCTGTACGCCAAGTCTGAAACGCCTGCTTGTCATCTTCAGCTACATCATCAGCCCATAACCGAGCCATCCAAATAGAAGCTTGCTCTATGGCATCTCTTGATATTTGATTCATGTTACTCTTGCTCCTGAAGAGCAATTAGCAAGCAACCTTGCAAAGCTTTCGCGACGTATTTTTCAACTGATGAAACAGAAACGTCCAATTCAACCGCTATTTGCTTATAGCTCATGCCTTCTAACTGACGCATTAATAAAGCTTGGCGAGCTTTATTTGGGAGTCGGTGAAGCAAGGCGTCAATTTCAACTAGTGCTTCGATAACAATGAGTTGAGATTCAGGTGAATTGGATATTTGAACTGGTTCCTGTTCAATAAGCTCTAAGTAGGCCGTTTCAATATTACGGCGTCGATAAAGGTCAATGATTAACCCTTTGGCAATATGCGTTAAGTATCGACGCGAATCTTGTTGCTCGGGTAATTTATCTCTCATCAGCAGACGTAAGTAGGTATCTTGAACTAAATCTGCCGTGGCTTCTGGGCAGCTTAATCGACGCTGAATAAACAACGAAAGCCAGCTACGGTGCTCTTGATATATGTATTCAATGCTTGCCATATTTACCGTACAGATAGCTGTCATTTGTTGCTACTCCTCTGTTTCGATTTGTCATTTGATTTAAATGATAATAATTATCATTATTATCTCCAATAAGCAATTAAAGATCACAAAAATAAACATGAAAAAGTACAAGGGGGTGTATTTGGACTATGTAAGTTTAGGATACAAAGCCCTATCGCTGTGCGAAATGTAGTCTAAACATTCTGCTTAGGTCGTTTTTGAATCAATTACTTTAAATTGATATGACATTCTATTGACTCATAATCAGAATCGAGTAAAGTGTACCTCGTTCCAAGGCAAAGCCTTAGAGACAGATTTAGCTCTTAGTAAAGAGCAAGTTCGTTAGTTTGCACTGAAACTAATGAATCAGAAAATTCAGTGCCCGAGTGGTGAAATCGGTAGACACAAGGGATTTAAAATCCCTCGCTTAATAGGCGTGCCAGTTCAATTCTGGCCTCGGGCACCAACTAATACTATATATAGTATATATCGCTAAGATATAAAATTAGCACACTGTGTTAACAACGAAGGTTGTAATTGCAGTAAATGGCGGGTTGGCAGAGTGGCTATGCAGCGGATTGCAAATCCGTGGACCTCGATTCGACTTCGGGACCCGCCTCCATGATTTAGCTTGAAAAAGCAGGTTTATTGGTTCAGCACTGTGAACGAATAAATTATAAATGTTTAGTAATAAACAAAAGAATTCAGTGCCCGAGTGGTGAAATCGGTAGACACAAGGGATTTAAAATCCCTCGCTTAATAGGCGTGCCAGTTCAATTCTGGCCTCGGGCACCAACATTTTATAAAAAAACCAGCTTATAGCTGGTTTTTTTATGCCTAAAATTTACTTATACCTAAAACAAGCTATTTTTTGTTCGTAATTATCTGATTTTATCAAAGTAGGTTTGTTAGAATAACGCTTGTAGCTTTTGGTGTTACTCGACTCCGTATTTATCTGTAAGTAATTGTCGATGAGCAAATAAATTAAATTACAATACAAATGTCGATTGTAAAATTGTTGTGATAATAAGCATATTGGATTCATTTTCAGCCATCTTAAGTCTATGTAAAAGTTTTCATTGACTCATTGTTAGAATACGGTAAAGTGAGCGCATATCCGGTTAGGCAGCTAGCTTAATTGTTTATCACTCAGCCCGAGTGGTGAAATCGGTAGACACAAGGGATTTAAAATCCCTCGCTTAATAGGCGTGCCGGTTCAATTCCGGCCTCGGGCACCAAATTTAGAAAAAGGCTTACCATTAGGTAAGCCTTTTTTGCTTTCTGGCATTTAAAAAATCCTTGTTTCTTCTATTCGAAGTGCTTATGATGAGTAATTATACTTTATGATTATTTATCTTCTATGCTACTTCGATTGATGCGCTATTTTATACTGTTGTTTGTTATAGTCGTGGGCTTTAATGCTCAGGCTGACACATTCGCAGAATTAGCAATATCACCTGCACCGTCGTTATTAGCACCAGCATCTTTACTTGTAACTGATTACCAAGATGCCGATGAATCAGAACAACCCCCTGTCTCATTACCAATCAATGCTTATGAATTTGCTTTAACGGACACTTCTCGTTATACCAGCGCCGGACGTTTGCTGTTAAATAATCCTGAACCGGATTATCAGATTGAGATTGAATTATCTATTCCACCATCGCCGTCTTTTGTGATTGGTTATGCAGTTAATATTAATTTTTATCAACATTGGTTGACCCATATATCACGGTCTAAGTCTCGACTATCGGGCTGGAAAGACTGTAATATCTTATATTCTCACCGCCTGTACCCAGCTGTTATTACATTTGTTTAGACAAAAATGTAAGTATTAAACACTGCTTTTTTGTTGCCTTTATTATCTGCTTATATCCCTTAATAGTGCTATAAATAGCGCCGTACATCGTATTGCAAGCTATTGCAAAGCGTACTGTAAATCGTGTTTTAACGGTTCTATTATCAGGAGTTATAAGCGAGTTAATCACCAATATGCCAACGCTTTATTTTTATAGAACGGTATTTATACAAAGTCCTATATACCTAAAACAGTATATAAACGACCTTTGTGTAAAAATCTTGGCATTGATGGACAGCGATCAAATGACAAAAATAACAAACTCGAAAATTCAACGTAAACGCCTTAACCATTACGCCGGTTGGAAGTATGCCGTCTTAATCTGCACTATTTTAATTATGCTATTGAGTGCAATCCCGACCTTGTATGGTGAATCCCCTGCATTACAAATTAATCATAAACAAGGCTTACAGCCCGCTATTTATATGCTTAAGCAGACGCTAACAGAAAATAATATAGCGGTGACACGTATCGATCAAGAGACGGATAAAACCATCATAGTGCTGGCACAAAGCAGTAGCCAAACGAGAGCAAAATCGATACTCGAAACTATGTTGCCTGCACACAATGATATTACCCTAGCATTAGTTTCTGCTGCCCCTGGTTGGCTACAGAGTATGGGACTAAAGCCGATAAAATTAGGTTTGGATCTACGTGGTGGCGTGCAGTTTTTATTAGATGTTGATATGGAACCCGTATTCAATATCAGATCACAGCAATTGCTGGATAACTTACGTACTGATTTTCGTGAGGAAGGGCTTCAGGGGGTCAGAATCAGTATTAATCATAATAATGGTCTGCAGTTTAACTTTCCAAATGACGAAGCAAAGGTCGCATTATTGAAATTAATGCAAAACAGCTATCCACAATGGAAAGTGACTAAAAGTTCAGGACGATTGGTTGAAATCAATATGCCCGAATCTGAAAAGAGCAATATTATTAATCTGACAGTGCAACAAAACTTGCAAACCATGCGCAGTCGTATTGCTGAGCTAGGTATTACAGAGGCCATGGTCCAGCGTCAAGGTGAACATCGGATTCGAATTGAATTACCCGGCGTACAAGATCCGGCTACGGCGAAAAACGTTATCGGCGCGACAGCCAGTCTTGCCTTTCATGAGCTTAAAAACACAAGCAATGGCAGCATGCTAGTGAATAATAATCAGGGGATGCCAATACGTATTGACCGTGATGCGATATTAGGTGGTGAGCATATTATTGATGCGCGTGCAAGTGTTGGCGAGATGGGGGCTGCGCAGGTAAGCATCACTCTAGATAATGCTGGCGGCAAGAAAATGTCTAATTTTACCAAACATAATATTGGTAAACCGATGGCAACGCTCTACAGCGAGTACAGTCGTAATGTGGATGGCTCAACGAAAAAGACCAATGAAATTATCAGTGTAGCGACCATCCAAGCACAATTAGGGAGCCAATTTAGAATCACGGGGGCAGGTAGCATGGCTGACGCACAAGAGCTTGCATTGTTGCTACGTGCAGGTTCGTTGACTGCACCTGTAACGATTGTTGAAGAACGAACGATAGGTCCTTCACTCGGGGCTGAAAATATTCAAAATGGCTTCTCTGCATTAGCGCTAGGGTTAGGTTTAACCTTGGTATTTATGGCGCTGTGGTATCGTCGCCTAGGCTGGGTTGCGAATGTTGCACTCATTGCCAATATTATTATGCTATTCGGCTTATTAGCGTTAATACCAGGTGCGGTATTAACCTTACCTGGTATTGCTGGGTTGGTACTTACTGTCGGTATGGCGGTCGATACCAATGTGCTGGTGTTTGAGCGAATTCGTGACAAATTACGTGAAGGTCGTAGTTTCTCCCAAGCTATTAATAGTGGTTTTGATAGCGCGTTTAGCACGATTGTTGATGCCAATATCACTACTTTAATTATTGCTGTTGTGCTGTACTCAATTGGACAAGGACCAGTACAAGGTTTCGCGCTTACGTTAGGTCTAGGTATTTTAACCAGCATGTTTACTGGGATCTTGGTATCTCGTGCATTAATTAATAAATTATGGGGTCGTGATACTCGTCATGACTTGAAGGTATAGTAATGATGACTATCAATATAAACAATAGTAACAAAAAAAAGAGTAATAACAGCAGTAAATTACGTTATATCAGCAGTGCTATGTCTGTGATTTTTATGCTTATCGCAATTGCATTTATTAGTATTAATGGTCTGAACTGGGGCTTAGATTTTACTGGCGGTGTTATCACCGAAGTGCAACTTGATCCAAGCATTACAATGAGTGAGATCTCACCATTATTACAGGCGGCACTTAATCAAAATGTCAGTGTGATTGAAGGGGGAGATATTGGCCGTTGGATCTTACGTTATGCTGAACCTGCTGCTGGTATGAGTATTCCAGATATCACGGAGGTACTCGCGCCATTGGCAACTAATATTCAAGTATTAAACACGAGTATTGTTGGTTCTCAAATCGGTCAAGAGCTAGCGGAACAAGGTGGTCTTGCACTCTTAGTATCTATGCTGTGTATCATGGCTTATTTAAGCTATCGTTTTGAATGGCGCTTGGCGTCGGGCGCATTATTTGCCCTAATACACGATGTGTTATTTGTACTAGGTGTATTTGCGGCACTGCAGCTTGAGTTTAACCTGACGGTATTTGCGGCGATATTGGCTATTATTGGATATTCATTGAATGATTCTATTATTATTGGAGATCGTATCCGCGAGTTACTTATTCTTAAGCCAACCTTAGCGATTGCGGATGTGAATAATGAAGCTATTGCGGCAACGTTTTCACGTACAATGGTGACATCGGGTACTACGTTAATGACGGTTTCGGCATTGTGGTTATTGGGAGGGGGGCCTTTAGCAGGATTTTCTATTGCTATGTTCATTGGTCTTATTGTTGGTACCTGGTCATCAATTGCTGTTGCGACGACCTTACCTGAATGTTGGGGATTAAATGCCAAACATTATCGGCTTGTTGAGCGAAAGGATAATTTTAGCGAAAGCTTGTAAGTTTTAGATTGCTGCTAATTTAAGCGCGTGGGTTTGGTGAATAGCCCCGTGCTTATCGATCCCCCTTGATCTATTTGTAGATATTGTGATATAGCACGGAACTATTTTTATCCTAATTTCTAATTAACTCCTACGGCTGTTTCATCTTGATTTAGGAATGTGTACTATAGCGATGTCAATTAATTGGCGGAGGTTAATTTTTGACACGCTTTAGCTGTAGTTGAAGTGATTTAATTATTTTAAGTTTAAGTAAGGTTTAGCGCAGGCTGTAATATGGATACTACTAAGTCAGTTTTTGTAATTGATGAGAATATTGAACGCAGAAAAAATTTAGAAACAATCTTGTCCTTTCTTGGTGAAAGTTGGCAGAGTTATGATTCCCATATCAATATTGGCGCTAAGATCGATCTTGCTGCAAATAGTGTTATCGTTTCTTCAGAGCATTACTCAGAAAAGGAATTATCTGCGTTACTTGATGCTAACCCAATGAATCCGTTTTTGACTTTTGGTGTACAAGGCTCTGAATCAGAGGAAGGTAATTTAATTGGTCATATCGAGCTGCCTTTATCTTATCAACAACTGACGCTCTTACTTGGACGTTGCCAATCTTATCGCCAATGTGTGGCGAGTAAGTTAGGCCAATCAGCATCCGCGTCAAAAGCATTAATTAAGCAGTTGGTTGGTCGTGGTGATGCGATTCAAAGTGTCCGTCATTTGATCACGCAAGTAGCGAAAAAAGGCGCGAATGTTTTAGTATTGGGTGAATCAGGCACGGGTAAAGAAGTGATAGCCCGCTCAATCCATGATGCATCATCACGTAACAATGGTCCATTTGTTCCTGTTAACTGTGGTGCTATTCCGGCTGAATTATTAGAAAGTGAATTATTCGGTCATGAAAAAGGTGCATTTACCGGCGCATTTTCAGCCCGTAAAGGACGCTTTGAATTGGCCTGTGGTGGTACTTTATTTCTTGATGAAATTGGTGATATGCCACAGCCAATGCAAGTGAAATTATTACGTGTTTTACAAGAACGTGTTTTTGAACGTGTGGGTGGCAGTAAAGCAATTAAAGCTGATGTCAGAGTTATTGCGGCAACACACCGTAATTTAGAACAAATGATCCTTGATGGAGAATTCCGTGAAGATCTCTATTACCGTTTAAATGTATTCCCAATTGAAAGCCCTGCATTACGTGAGCGCCCGGATGATATTCCATTATTGATCCAAGAGTTATTGCGTCGACACGAAGCAGAGCATGATGCGACAATCTTATTTACGCAACGGGCAATGGAATCGTTAATGCAACATCCATGGCCTGGTAATGTACGTGAGCTATCGAACCTGATCGAACGTTTACTTATCATGACGGCTGGTAATATTGTTGATATTGGTGAGTTACCTGCTAAATATCGTTATAACGATGATGGTGAAAGTCAGATTGTGAATTCAGAATTACCGAGTGAGTTAGCAGAACGTGACGCTATTTCGGCTATGTTTAATGATGAGATTTTTGGCGACATAGAAGAAGAACCACAAGAAGATGGTTTCTTCTCGATGCCAAATAGTTTGCCTGAAACGGGTGTAAATCTCAAAGAGATGTTGGCTGAATTTGAAATCGATATGATCAAACAAGCCCTCGATCAACAAGCGCACATTGTTGCCCGCGCTGCGGATCAACTTGGCATGCGTAGAACGACACTGGTTGAAAAAATGCGTAAGTATGGATTACAAAAAGAAGCTTAAATAAATGTAGCGAAGTATAAACTTATTCATCATTTATAAAATAAACGAGAAAGCTCAGCATTACGCTGGGCTTTTTTTGTTTTAATACATGGTATTACGGTTACTTTTAAATTGGCACACTTAATGCATTGTTAGGTGTGAGTCAATTTTTTAGCGGAGCGCTACCATGGTACAAGAATCTTATCCCGGCGAATTAGCAGAACTACGAGCGCACAAAGATCGTAGTGAAAAGTTAGTAGAAGCATTACCGTCTGGGTTGGTTATTCTTGATGGCAACGGTATTGTCATTGAAGTCAATAAAGTTGCTGTGCAATTACTTGGTGAACCATTGATTGATTCACGTTGGATGGATGTCATTCAACGTGCGTTTACTCCTAAAGAAGATGACGGACATGAAATCTCATTAAAGAATGGCTGTAAAGTTCAGCTTTCGATCACGACACTCGGCACGCAGCCAGGTCAATTAATTATGTTGACAGATTTAACTTATACACGGCATTTACAAGAACGTGTCAGTCATATGAAACAGTTGTCGTCATTGGGGCGAATGGTGGCGTCATTAGCGCACCAGATCCGCACACCATTATCAGCCGCATTATTATATGGCTCTAACCTTGCAAACCCGAATCTCCCGCCTGCATCAAAGAAACGTTTTCAAAGTAAACTTATTCAACGTCTTAATGATTTGGAAAACCAAGTTAATGACATGCTGCTATTTGCACGCACGGGTAAAGATTTAGTGGTTGAAGAGATTTCATTGCAGAATTTATTAGTTCAAGTGCAAGCGGGCAGCGAAGCGATGATGTTACAGACTGGTAGCAACATGCAAGTGACACTGCCTGAACCCGATTTATTAATTTTAGCCAATCGTAATGCATTATCTAGCGCGATTGGTAATTTGATACAAAATGCATTACACGCTTGTGGGCAAGGGGCTAACCTCGCGATTTCTGCCGTTCGATCTGGTGACGATAAAGTCGCAATTGTGGTGTCTGATGATGGTCCAGGGATATCGAAACCCATGCAAGCAAAAATTTTAGAACCTTTTTTTACTACTAAATCACAGGGGACGGGTCTTGGCCTTGCCGTTGTACAAAGTGTGGTAAAAGCGCACCAAGGCAGTTTAGAGTTAGACTCAACTGTCGGTGAAGGCAGTCGTTTTAGTATAATCGTACCGCTACATCGTGTAGCAGAACCTCAACCAATGGTAATAGGTGGATAACAGTATGTCCCATTCTCAAATTCTTGTAGTTGAAGATGATTTAGGTCTTCGTGAAGCCTTGGTTGATACCTTATTAATGGCTGGTTATGAATGCGATGAAGTTGATAGCGGTGAAAGCGCACTCATTGCATTAGGTAAAAAAGCCTATGATATGGTCGTGAGTGACATTCAAATGGGTGGTATGACAGGATTAACTTTACTGCATAATATTAAACAAAAATACCCCGATTTGCCGGTATTATTAATGACGGCTTTTGCCAAAGTAGATGATGCAGTAACGGCCATGCGTAATGGTGCAGTTGACTATATTGGTAAACCCTTCTCTCCAGAAGTATTGATTAATCAGGTTGGTCGTTATGTACCACCACAAAAAATAGTTAAACGAACACCTTGTTACGGTGATGAAAAAACAGAGCTGTTATTAAGTTTGGCGCGTAAAGTTGCTAAATCTGATGCAACAGTTATGGTGACAGGCCCAAGTGGTACGGGTAAAGAAGTACTATCACGTTATATTCATGATAATTCGCTGCGTTATGACGGTCCATTTGTGGCAATAAACTGTGCGGCGATCCCAGATAATATGTTAGAAGCAACACTGTTTGGTTATGAAAGAGGCGCATTTACTGGCGCGATACAAGCATGCCCTGGAAAATTTGAGCAAGCACAAAACGGAACCATTTTACTGGATGAAATTTCGGAAATGGATTTATCGCTGCAAGTTAAATTATTACGAGTACTGCAAGAACGTGAAGTTGAGCGATTAGGTAGCCGTAAAACGATTAAGCTTAATATACGAGTCATTGCTACCAGTAACCGAAATATGAAACAAGCGGTAGCGAATGGTGATTTTAGAGAAGATTTATACTATCGCTTAAATGTATTCCCATTAGTTTGGCTGCCATTAACTGAGCGCAAAGGTGATATTTTACCGATAGCGGAGCATTTATTAAAATTACACTGCAAGCAAAATAATATGCCAACACTAGAATTACTTAATTGCGCGAAGGCTAAGTTACAAATCTATCATTGGCCAGGTAATGTACGTGAATTGGATAACGTGATCCAACGCGCGATGATTTTAGCGGTTGATGGAAAAATAAAAGATGCAGATCTTATTTTAGAAGATTTTACCGCCGCAGATTTTCAAGTCATCGCACCGATTGATCAAGCGCCGCAGCTGCATATTAAATCGGAAATCCCTATGCGCAGTATTAATCAACCCAACGAGCCTTTAGGTAACGAATTACGTCAACAAGAGTATCAAATTATTTTGGAAACCTTGATTGGCTGTAATGGCGTTCGTAAAAACGTATCAGAGAAATTAGGTATCAGTCCACGTACATTACGCTATAAGTTAGCTAAAATGCGTGAACAAGGGATCGAAATTCCAGCATAACGATTATAAAATAGTTCGCATTATAAAAGGCCACAATTTATTGAAATTGAGGCCTTTTTTTATTGGCATATTAATTGCTTTATTAAGATAGGTCAAAAATATGACAACAAGGATAATCAATGAATATCGCAGCCAATAGTCTTTATGCTGAAATGCAAAGCATGTCGTTACAAGCAACCAAATTTGAAGTAGACCCAACCGCGGTTAAAGCGCCAAGCACTACATCTGCCAATTTTGGTGATATGTTGCAGCAAGCAATGGATAATGTGAACGGATTACAACAAAATACGGGTGATTTACGCACCCGTTTCGATCAAGGAGATCGCAGTGTGTCCCTAAGTGATGTTATGATAGCCTCGCAAAAATCGGGGATAGCATTCGATGCTACGGTACAGGTTCGTAATAAATTGATCGAATCCTATAAAGAAATAATGAGTATGCCTGTTTAATCTCGGGTAAAGGAGTAGCTCTGTGGCTGAAATAGCTTCAAGTACAGGTATCGTAAACAATGACGATATGGGTAATGATTTAGCGCAATTAGATGAGAATGAGCAAAAAAGCTCAGCATTTAGTTTTTTCTCTAGTGCCGATATCTTACGTCAAATTATTCTAATCTTAGCATTAGCGATTTCGCTAACCTTAGTGGTATTTATTTTACTCTGGGGTAAAGAGCCTGAAATGCGTCCTTTAGGCACGTATCAAACGGCTGAGCTTATTGAAACCCTTGAATTTTTAGACCAACAGAAAATAGAATATAAAATTAATGGCGATACGGTCTCTGTACCTGCAGAGCAGTACCAAGATATTAAATTACGATTACGTCGTTCAGGACTTGCTACAGCAGAATTACAAGGTGACGATATCTTGATGAAAGATATGGGCTTTGGTGTCAGCCAGCGTGTCGAGCAAGAACGTTTAAAACTTGGCCGTGAGCGTCAAATATCACGGGCATTGACGGAATTTAAACATGTATCAAAAGCACAAGTATTATTAGCCATTCCAAAAGAAAATGTGTTTGCTAAGCGCGATAAGAAACCCAGCGCAACAGTCGTATTGACGATACGTAATAGCAGCGCAATCTCACAAGAAAATATTGATTCTATGGTGCAGTTGGTTGCTTCTGCTGTTCAAGGCTTAGAACCCACGCGCGTGACCTTGACTGATCAAAATGGCCGCTTACTGAACTCGGGCAGTCAAGACATGATGGCAGCAAAAGGCCGACGTGAATTTGAAATGGTACAAAATCATGAACGTGAGTACCGAGACAAAATTGATTCTATACTTATCCCTATCTTAGGTATAAGTAATTATACCGCTGAAGTTGATGTATCAATGGACTTTAGTGTGACAGAGCAAACACAAAAACGTTTTAATCCCGATTTACCTGCGATACGCAGTGAAATGTTACTAGAACGTCAATCGATCGGAAATGGTAGTCAAGGTATTCCGGGAGCATTAACCAATCAGCCACCATTAGACGCTGATATACCTGAAGAGGCCGCTGGAGGGAATGCCGCTGCGCGTCCTACCGGTCAATCTCAAAAAGAATCAACGCGAAATTATGAACTGGATACAACAATCAGTCACACTAAATCACAAACTGGTGTTATTCGGCGCTTAAGTGTGTCTGTTGCGGTAGATTACATTAATAGTGCGAGTGCCGATGGAACACTCGTGAGGGAACCTCGTAGTCAAGCTGAACTCGCCAATATTCGTCGTGTTTTACAAGGTGGTGTGGGCTTTAATGTTAACCGAGGCGATGCTCTTGAGGTGGTTGCTATCCCATTTAATCGTCCTGAATTGGCTGCGATGGCTGAACTTCCAATTTGGGAAGAAGAATGGTTCTGGCGTGCCGTGCGTATTGTCGCTAGCTTAATCGTCATTGTGATATTAATTATGGCGATTATTCGTCCTATGATTAAACGTTTAATTAACAACGAACCAGAAGAAAAATTAGATGATTTAGACTTAGGTATCAGTGCCATTGAAAATGATGAAGATATGCAATTGCTTACTGCCGATTCCGATGTTGACACCGATTTTGCAATGCGCAGTGGTCATTTACAATTACCGAATTTACACAAAGACGAAGATTTGTTAGAAGCAGTTCGTGCACTGGTTGCTAACGAACCTGATTTAACTGCATTAGTAATTAAAGAATGGATGATAGAAGATGCCTGATTCTAATAAACAAGTAGCAACGGTAGAAAAATTTGATGCAACGACCCTAACTGGTATTGAGCGCTCTGCGATCCTAATGTTGAGTTTAAATGAAGGCGATGCTGCCACTATTTTTCGCCAGTTAGAGCCGAAACAAGTACAGCGCCTTGGTATGGCAATGGCATCAATGAAAGATTTTTCTCAGGCGAAAGTCGCAGGTGTACACCGTGCATTCATTGATGACATTCAAAAGTTCACTAATATTGGTGTGGGCAGTGAAGACTTCGTTCGAAACGCATTAACTGCGGCGCTGGGTGCTGACAAAGCTGGTAATCTGGTTGACCAAATTATTATGGGGAGTGGCGCTAAAGGTCTCGATTCATTGAAATGGATGGATGCACGTCAGGTGGCTAGTATCATTCATAATGAGCATCCGCAGATCCAAACTATTGTATTATCTTATTTAGAACCAGAACAGTCAGCTGAAATTTTATCGCAATTCCAAGATAAAGTACGTATCGATTTAATGATGCGTATTGCTAATTTAGAAGAAGTACAGCCAGCCGCACTGCATGAATTAAACGAGATCATGGAGAAACAGTTTGCTGGTCAATCTGGCGCTCAAGCCGCGAAGATGGGTGGTCTGAAAGCAGCTGCAAATATTATGAACTACCTCGATACCAATATCGAAGGCCAATTAATGGATGCTATTCGTGAGTCTGACGAAGAGATCAGTCAGCAGATCCAAGACCTTATGTTTGTGTTTGAAAATCTGATTGATGTTGATGACCGTGGTATTCAAGCACTACTGCGTGAAGTGGCGCAAGAGCAATTACAAAAAGCACTTAAAGGTGCCGACGATCAGCTTAAAGATAAGATCTTTAAAAATATGTCGAAACGTCAAGTTGAAATTCTGGAAGATGATCTGGAAGCAATGGGACCAATTCGGGTTAGCGAAGTGGAATCAGCACAGAAAGAGATCTTATCAATCGCGCGTCGTTTAGCGGATAGTGGTGAAATTATGCTTGGTGGAGGCGGTGGTGATGACTTCTTATAATCACATGCTTGTTAATGGGCAATTAGCATGACTGAGTCTTTAAAGCCAACGTTTGCACCGCTTGATAGTAGCGGTGACCATCAAATTGAAGATTGGTATTTACCGGATTTTGAAAAGACTCAAGCTGCCGCATTAAATACCAATGCACTTGGTATGAAATCTGATTGGTATGAAGGTAAGCTTGCTACAGGCGTGCCAGTTGAAGACGTTGAACCTCAGCCCATGACGGCAGAAGAACTTGATGCGATACGCCAAGCTGCGTATGAAGACGGTTATAGTGAAGGTAAAGAACAGGGTTACCAAGATGGTTTGAACAGCGGTACAGCTGAAGGTCTGAACCAGGGGGAAACAGAAGGTTTAGCGCAAGGACTCGCGCAAGGATTGGCTGATGGCCAGCAACAAATTACTGATAAGGCGGCTGCTTGGGAGCAATTGCAAACGCAAATGCATACCCCCCTTGCTGCGGTAAATAGTGAAGTAGAAAATGAATTAATTCGTGTGGCAACAGGTTTAGCAGAAGAATTAATTAAGACCGAAGTGACGTTTAATCACGATATATTATTGCAAACATTAAAGCTCGCGTTAGATGCTTTACCTGTACTTGAACAAAAAATTACCATTACATTACATCCTGATGATTTAGCGGTGATCAATGAATACTATTCTGTTGAAGAGTGCGTAAAGCGTGATTGGGTATTAATTTCAGAACCGATGATGAAACAAGGTGATTTGGTTATTAATAACGAAGTTTCGTCGGTAGAACTGTTAATGGAGCAACGTATAAAACAGATGATGCGTCAGTTTCTTATTGCCAATAAACCAGGTGCATAATGACGGAATTACTGACTCGATTACAACAATTGAACACTGACTCACTCGCGAATAAACCAACTGTTGCAGGTAAGCTTACTCGTGTGGTTGGTTTAACACTAGAAGCGGTTGGCTGCCGGGCTGCGATTGGCAGTTTGTGCTCTGTTGAAACTGACAATGGACTGATGGATGCTGAGGTTGTAGGCTTTGATGGCGATAAATTATTTTTAATGCCCAGTGAGCAAGTGACTGGTATTATTCCTGGCGCTAAAGTGACGCCACTCAATGAGACGCAAGGTATTCCAGTTGGTATGGAACTACTTGGACGTGTATTAGATGGTGTTGGTAAGCCAATTGACGGTAAAGGTGAGCTCATTACCGGACAAACAACATCTTTTACTGCTAAGCGTATTAATCCGCTGGCGCGTAAAAAAATATCACAACCACTTGATGTGGGTGTTAAAGCCATTAATGCAATGCTTACCGTTGGTCAAGGCCAGCGTATGGGACTTTTTGCTGGTTCCGGTGTAGGTAAGAGTGTGTTGCTAGGTATGATGACTCGCGGTTCAACTGCGGATGTTGTTATCGTTGGCTTGATCGGTGAGCGTGGCCGTGAAGTAAAAGAATTTATTGAAGAGATCCTCGGTGAAGAAGGACGCGCGCGATCTGTTGTTGTGGCTGCGCCCGCAGATGCCTCGCCGTTGATGCGTCTAAAAGGTTGTGAAACCTCATTAGCGTTAGCGGAGTACTTCCGTGATCAAGGATTGAACGTATTACTGTTAATGGATTCATTGACTCGTTTTGCGCAAGCACAGCGTGAAATTGCTTTAGCGGTCGGTGAGCCACCGGCAACGAAAGGTTATCCACCGTCAGTATTTGCAAAATTGCCACAGCTGGTAGAGCGTGCCGGTAACGGTAGTGACGAGCAAGGTTCGATTACCGCATTCTTTACCGTATTAACTGAAGGTGATGATTTACAAGACCCCATTGCAGATGCGTCACGCGCTATTCTTGATGGCCATATTGTATTGTCTCGAGAGTTAACAGACGCGGGGCACTATCCTGCGATTGATATTGAAAAATCTATTAGCCGTGTTATGCCTATGGTGACGACTGATTTTCATCAAGCCGCGGCTCGTGGATTCAAACAAGCTTACTCGCTATATCAACAGAACAAAGACTTGGTTTCGATTGGCGCTTATAGCCAAGGTGCGGATGCAAAAATTGATCGCGCTATTCGTTTAAAACCAGCAATGGACCAATTCTTACAGCAAGGTATGAAAGAAGTTATTCCGTTCTCGCAATGTGAAGAAATGCTTACTGCTATCGCGCCGCATCTAGGCGTGGCAACCTCATAATGAAACAGTGTCAATATAATGTCTAATACAGCGCTACAACGGGTCTATCAGCAACTTGAAGAACAAGAAAAACACGCCGCGAGAGCTTATGCGCTGATCCAACAAGATGCTGAGCGTTACCATAACCAAATGCAGCAATTAAGTGATTATCGTAAACAATATTTACAGCAATTCACTGAACGTGGGGAAGAAGGTATCTCAGGTAATAGTTATGCGCATTATCATAACTTCATGAAAAAACTAGAATTAGCTGAGTTTGAGCAGAAACAAGCACTCGATAATATCCAACAGACAGTTAAGAACAAGCACTTAGATTGGATGGAAATTCGTAAGAAGCGTGATGCACTGGGTTTATTATTAGATAAACGCAAAGCCGCCGCACAGCTTATCGAACAGCGACGTGAGCAAAAAGATCTCGATGAATTTTCTAACTTCCAATATTTCAAGCGTAAAAATAACCGATAATACGATTAATCTAGCCATATTTAGCGATTCATATTTTACAATTATTATTAATAGTACTCTGGCGTGAATTTTGCATTTATTTCGCTATAACTTTTTCTTGATGACATTTAGGCTTGAACTATGACTTTCTCTCTACACAAATCAACAGCGATGACTGATACACAGGCGGCGAATAATAAATCGCAAACGCTTAATGTCAAAGGCGATACAGCTGAAGATATGGCGAGCGATGGAGAGTTAAGTACGCCTGAAAGTAGCTTTTCTAAACTATTTTCTCTCTTTAGTAGCAATAATCAAACCGATGTTATCGTTAGACAAACAGCCATTGATAGCGCTGAGAATATAACGGCTGAGAGTGTGGCGGAGGGTTCTGTACTTAATACTGAGCCTGATTCTGCCGCTAGTATTGATGATGGTTTTGTCGCTGGGCAGATAGATAACGCTGATGAAGTTGAAGCGATAGCTGGCGATGGCTTAAGTGTCGTGAGCCAAAATGAAAGTAGTGATGACTTTTTGGCGCGTCTCGATCAATCATCTATGCTGTTGCAAAGTAATGCTGCGAGTGACGCAGGCACATATGTTCAGGGTAAAGCTAACGGTAATGAATTGCCTTTACAAGTCGAAGGGGGGAATATTGCCTCGTTAACATCTGTTAGCATGACTGACTTATCTACACCTGATAGTCGCGTTGCAGAAATGACTAATGTTAGTGATGTTAGTGATGTTAGTGATGTTAGTGATGTTAGTAATAATGAGCTGACACAAGCATTGCAAACGAACGAGCTATCAACAGATTTAACAGATTCAATCGTCCGAACAGATACTATTACAGCGTCAACGTTAGCCGGTATGTCGACAGTCGCTGGCCTTACTGATAATAATCCTCAATTTACGAGAGGCGATTTATTCGCTGCGGGCGATGCAATTAATGATGATGGCACACTTGATCGTGAACTATTAGGTGGCGCAGAAAAGGTAAACTTAGCCACTGTTTTTAGCGAAACAGGGTTGGCGAAAAATACACCTTTTGGTCAAGCTAATGGCATGGCCGCGGGGAGCAGCAGTGTAGTAGCAGAGAGTGATAATTCAGCACTTGAACAGCTGGGGATGACATCGGCTGAACCTATTGAACAATTAGACTTTGCGCAAATTATGGAATCAGCACGTAAGCAAGAACCGTTAGACCAAACCGCACGTACCTTGGTCAAGATACCGGTATTAACGGACGCTGAACAACAAGTATTAGAGAAACGGGTTAATCTTAATAACAATTCCGCGACTTCGGAATTAAATGAAAAAATCGCTATTATGGCGGGTAAAGAATTACAAACAGCGACAATCCGCTTAGACCCTGCTGAATTAGGTAGTATGAATATCAAATTGGTTGTGCAAAACGATCAAATAAATGTGACAATTCAAGCGCAAAATAATCAAAGCCGTGATTTACTTGAACAACAAATGCCGCGATTAAGAGAAATGTTACAGCAACAGGGGATGACATTGGGTGAGACGCAAGTGCAAGCCGACAGTGGGCAGCAGCAATCTGCATTTCAACAGTCAAGACAAGAAAACGGACAAAAAAATAGCAATAACGAAGCGAATTATACGATAGATTCACAGACTGAAGTCCCTGTTACTACTCAGTATTGGCAAGACTCAGCTAAAGGGGTAGACTTTTACGCCTAAACAGTTTAATTAGCATTTATTTAGCGTAATATAAAATTCGATTTAAGGACGATAATGGCCGACGACAACGATTTGAAAATAGATGATAAAAGTAAAGGCAATAAAAAAATTATTATTATTGCGGTGATTTTAATTTTAACGCTTGCAGGGGCTGGCGCAGCATTTTTCTTTTTAAGTAGCGATGATAGTGCGCCTACAGATAGCGCAAAACCTGTGATTGAAAGTGTCGATAGAAGTGTAGCAGAAACGGCATATTATGTTGCCATGCCACGTCCTTTTGTTTTTAATATTATAGGATTAAAGCGCGAACGTTTAGTTCAGATTAAAGTTCAATTAATGGTACGCGGTAGTGACAATCAAAAATTAGCAAAAACCAATGTCCCTTTAATTGAAAGTACCTTGTTGCAAGTTTTTAGCGCAACAACAGAACAGCAGCTCGCTACATATGAAGGCAAAGAATTATTGCGTTCAGATTCATTAGCGAGTGTGAATGAAATTTTGATTAAATATACTGGAAAAGGGGTTGTTGAAAAGATCCTGTTTTCTGGTTTTGTAATGCAGTAGGTTATGTGTGAGTGATTTATTAAGTCAAGACGAGATTGATGCGCTATTACACGGTGTTGATGATGTTGAAGAAGATGAGTTTGACACCGTAGAAGAGAGTGGCAATATTGTCGATTTTGACTTTTCATCGCAAGATCGTATTGTGCGTGGACGTATGCCTACGCTAGAGTTGGTGAATGAACGTTTCGCTCGGCACATGCGCATCAGCCTATTTAATATGATGCGTCGTACAGCTGAAGTGTCCATTAATGGCGTGCAAATGTTGAAGTTTGGTGAGTATGTTCACACATTATTCGTACCAACTAGTTTAAATATGGTACGTTTTCGCCCATTAAAAGGCACGGCGTTAGTGACCATGGAAGCACGGTTAGTGTTTATTTTGGTTGAAAACTTTTTTGGTGGTGATGGTCGTTATCATGCCAAAATTGAAGGTCGTGAATTTACGCCAACCGAACGCCGTATTATTCAAATGCTATTGAAGATTGTCTTTGAAGATTATCATGAAGCATGGGCTCCGGTCATGGATGCGGAGTTTGAATATCTAGATTCTGAAGTAAACCCGGCAATGGCCAATATTGTAAGTCCAACTGAAGTGGTTGTGGTTAGCTCATTCCATATTGAACTTGATGGCGGTGGCGGTGATTTTCATATTACCATGCCATATTCTATGCTCGAACCGATTCGTGAGTTACTCGATGCTGGTGTGCAAAGTGATAAAGAGGATACTGACGAACGTTGGAGCTCGGCATTGCAAGAAGAAATTTTAGACGTTCCGGTAGGGTTAAGCACAAGATTGCTTGAAACTGAGCTTTCATTAAGGCAGATAATGGAATTGAAGACGGGTGATATTATCCCCGTCGATATGCCAGAAGATCTTACTGTTTTCATTGAAGATTTACCGAGTTATAAAGCTAAACTTGGCCGAAATAGAGATAACGTAGCGGTTAAAATTAGTAAAAAGTTAAAAGTAAGTAATTTAACTAAATCAGAGATCGACCACGTTGCATTACGTGGTGGGTTATTGAATTTAGGCGAGCAAAATGATGATAAAAATGACGATAAATAAGGTATTTAAATGAGTACAGATCAAGACCAGATGGCGAATGATTGGGCTGCAGCGATGGCTGAACAAAGTACTGTTGAGGCCACTGAATTAGAAGATTTTAACAATGATGATGTTCCATTCTCGGCGGAACATCAACAAAAGCTAGATAGCATTCTTGATATTCCGGTTGTGATCTCGATGGAAGTTGGTCGTAGTAAAATTAGTATTCGTAATTTATTACAGTTAAACCAAGGTTCTGTTGTTGAACTCGATCGCATTGCGGGTGAACCACTCGATGTGATGGTTAACGGTACATTGATTGCCCACGGTGAAGTGGTTGTCGTCAATGATAAATTTGGTATTCGTTTAACTGATGTTATCAGTCAAACCGAACGTATTAAAAAGCTTAAATAATATGAACGATATTGATATGCTGCAATGGCTATTATCATTGCTGGTGGTTATTGCGGTTATCGTAATGTTAGCTTTTTTGGCCAAAAAGGCGCGCGTATTTGGTAGCAATCATCAACAGCTAAATGTCGTGGCAACGTTACCGTTAGGGCCGAAAGAACGTATCATGGTCGTACAAGTGGGTACAAAACAAGTACTACTTGGCGTAACTGGGCAACAAATTAATTTGCTCAAAGAACTTGAACAACCACTGATAAATAACCAACCTGAACTCAATCCATTTGCTACTAAATTAGCCCAGATGATGAAACCGCATAATGAAAAATAAGTTTACGGTATTGCTGTCGCTTGTCGTGCTCTTCTTCACCTCCGCTGCATGGGCTGATAATTCAGTGATGTCGGCGGTGAAAGTGATCACTAACAATGATGGCTCGCAGGAATACTCAGTGTCATTACAAATTTTAGCCATGATGACGGCGCTGAGTTTTATTCCAGCTGCGTTGATTATGATGACCTCTTTTACTCGTATCATCATTGTGTTGTCTATTTTACGCCAAGCATTAGGGTTACAACAAAGCCCTTCTAATCAGGTATTAGTCGGGATCACTTTATTCCTGTCTTTTTTTATTATGTCGCCAGTATTTGAGCGTATTAATGACAATGCGCTACAGCCTTATTTGAGTGAAGAACTGACCTCGATGCAAGCCTTTGAACAGGCTAAGTTGCCGATGCAACAATTCATGCTGGCGCAAACCCGGGTGACCGATATTGATACCTTCATGCGAATTGCAAAAGTTGAAGCGAATTCTCCTGAAGAAGTACCTTTACGCGTATTGATCCCTGCATTTGTTACCAGCGAATTAAAAACTGCCTTTCAAATTGGATTTATGGTGTTCATTCCATTTTTGATTATTGACTTGGTAGTGGCAAGTATTTTGATGGCGATGGGGATGATGATGTTATCACCGATGATTGTTTCATTACCTTTTAAGCTGATGTTGTTCGTGTTAGTCGATGGTTGGGGTTTAATTATGGGTACGCTTGCGACTAGTTTTGGCTTATGACGACGCTTTTTATATATAAGTCCTCATACAAGTTCATTAATCTGTTTATAATCCTGTTAATAAGTAATAGGGGACACCATGGCACCTGAAGTCTTTGTAGATATATTTCGACAAGCATTATGGACAGTATTACTGCTGGTATGTGCGGTTGTTGTTCCTGGGTTATTAGTCGGTTTAGTGGTCTCTGTCTTTCAGGCTGCGACTTCGATAAATGAACAAACATTAAGTTTCTTACCGCGTTTAATTGCGACCTTACTAGCACTCATTTATGGTGCGCATTGGGGCTTTGCTCGTTTGATGGAATTTTTTACCAATATGATGCTCCAAGTCCCACAAGTTGTAGGTTAATTAGTGGAGATTCTATCGGCTGATATTATGATGTTTATGGCTAGTTATATTTGGCCGTTTGCACGTCTTTCTGGCATGGTTATGGTAATGATAGTCAGTGGTGCGAAAACAACGCCACCCATGATTCGATTATTTTACTGTCTTGCCCTTACAGCTATGGTCGCGCCTGTATTACCACCTATGCCAGATGTAGAGTTGTTCTCTTTAGGCAGTTTTATGATTATTCTGCAACAGAGCTTGATTGGCATTGCGATTGGCTTTGTCACCGTTATGTTGATTCAGACATTTGTTATTGCGGGGCAAATTATTGCGATGCAAACCAGTTTAGGTTTCGCTGCAATGGCCGATCCTGCATCAGGTCAGACTTCACCTGTTATTGGTCAAATCTATATTTTACTAGGCACATTGGTTTATCTATCTGTTAATGGTCATTTATTTATGATTGAAACAGTCGTTAAATCTTTTGAGACACTCCCCGTTTCGGCCTCTGGTTTAATGGCTGTTCAGTACTATGAAATAGCGGGCTGGATGTCGGTAATGATTGCTGCTGCATTGAGTATGTCATTGTCTGCTGTTGTTGCTATGCTCGTGATTAACTTTTCATTTGGTGTGATGACCAAAGCTGCACCACAACTCAACGTATTTAGTTTAGGTTTCGCGGTTGGTATGGTCGCAGGCTTATTTATTATTTACTTATCATTAAAAAGTTTTATGTTTCATTTTAATGCCCAATGGCAGAGAGCGGGTGAATTGATTTGTTCGCTGCTCAATAATGCTTGTGTGTATTAACGCCGCTCACCACATTAGGATAAAGGTATTTCCTCATGGCTGAAAAAGACGGACAAGAACAAACCGAAGACGCCACCGAGAAAAAGCTCACCCAAGCCAGAGAAAAAGGTCAGGTAGTACGTTCGAAAGAACTCGCGACAACCTTGGTTCTGACGGCAAGTGGTGCGGCTTTCCTTGCTTTTGGTGATGCACTTGCCCGTGCGCTTGTGACTAATATGACACGCCTATTTCAACTTAAGCGTGAAGAAGTATTCAGCCCTGATGCTTTGCTTGAAATTGTAAGTGTGAGTGTTAAACCGTTATTTTGGCCTCTTTTTGGTATTATGATTGTGGGTTTTTTTGCCGGTATTATCGGCAATATTCTTATGGGGGGCATGGTTTTTAGTGGTGAATCCATTCGTCCAAAAGCATCAAAAATGTCTCCTAAAGCGGGTCTTAAAAGAATGATGGGACCGCAAGCCATGGTTGAATTGATTAAATCAATTGCCAAGGTTGCGGTTGTTGTGACGATTGCCTTATTGGTGTTAAAAGTACAATTTTTACAGATTATGGAGTTTAGTCTCCAGCCATTACATATTTCGATTATCCAATCGTTGAATTTTTTGACGGATATTTTTATTTGGTTGTGTGCGTCTTTGATTATTATTGTCGCGATTGATGTGCCTTATCAATATTGGAAGCATGCCAAAGAATTGCGGATGACCAAGCAAGAAGTTAAAGATGAAATGAAAGATGTGAATGGTAATCCACAGTTAAAAAGTAAGATCCGACAAATGCAGATGGAGGTATCGCAACGTCGTATGATGGGTGATGTTCCTGATGCTGATGTGATTATTACCAACCCTACGCATTATTCTGTGGCGTTAAAATACGAAAAAACCGGTAACGCCGCCCCTAAAGTTGTGGCTAAAGGTGTTGATCAAGTGGCATTTCGTATTCGTGAAATGGCAAAAGAACACAAAGTACCAATCTTAGAATCTGCGGCTTTAACACGTGCTATTTATCATACCACTGAGATCGATGATCCAATACCTGAAGGGTTATTTACCGCGGTCGCACAGATACTTGCATATGTTTATCAGCTTGAACAATTTAAGCAGCGTAAAGGTAATCGGCCTAAACCGTTACCAAAAACCATCGATATTCCTGATGATCTAAAATATTAGCGTCATTTTGGGACTTCAGCACCTAATGCTTTTGCCTTAGGTATGATTATTGCTTTATACTATCAAGCATAAAATTTTGAGGTCTCGTAATGCAAGTAGCAACAAATCTGTCAAAAATCTGGGGTAAAAGAGCGATTGCGTTAGAAAATATCGGCACCCCGATAGTTGTGTTAGCTACACTCGGCATGGTTGTATTACCGATACCTGCATTCCTACTAGATGTGTTCTTTTCTTTTAATATCGCTTTATCGTTATTAATTCTGCTTGTCTCGGTATACGTCAATAAACCACTTGATTTTGCAGCATTTCCGACAGTGTTATTAATTGCAACATTACTACGCTTAGCCCTGAATGTTGCATCAACTCGAGTGGTGTTACTAGAAGGGCATAAAGGTGGTGATGCTGCCGGACAAGTTATCGATGCCTTTGGTTCTGTTGTGATCGGCGGAAATTTGGCGGTCGGTCTCATTGTTTTTATGATTTTAATGATTATTAACTTTGCTGTGGTAACCAAAGGTGCTGGACGTATTTCGGAAGTAAGTGCGCGTTTTACGCTCGACGCTATGCCGGGTAAACAGATGGCCATTGATGCCGATTTGAACGCAGGTATTATTGACCAAGAGCAAGCCAAATCACGCCGAGAAGAAGTCACTCAAGAAGCTGATTTTTATGGTTCGATGGACGGTGCCAGTAAATTTGTAAAAGGTGATGCGGTCGCTGGTTTATTGATTTTATTTATTAATATTATCGGTGGCCTTATCATTGGTATTTCCCAGCATGATTTAAGTTTTGCGGAAGCCGGTGAAATTTATACATTATTGACCATTGGTGATGGCCTGGTTGCTCAGATACCGTCATTACTCTTATCTATCGCCGCAGCGATCATTGTTACTCGTCAAAATAAAGACGAAAAGCTCGGCACTCAAGTTACGACCCAAATGGTAGCTAATCCAAAAGCATTGGCTGTTGTTGCTGTCATTATGACCGTGATGGGGTTAGTACCAGGTATGCCACACCTTGCTTTTATCGGCTTTGGTGTGATTACTGGTGGTTGGGCGTGGTGGTTAATGAAAGCAGAAGCCAAACGCGAAGAAGAAAAAAACAACATTCCAGAAGATGCAGATATTAAAGCGAATTTGAATGATCAAAAAGATCTCGACTGGGACGATGTTAAACCCGTAGATACGATCGGTCTGGAAGTCGGCTACCGACTTATTCCTATGGTTGATAAGAGCCAAGGTGGTGAGTTATTAAACCGTATTAAAGGTGTTCGTAAGAAGCTTTCTCAAGAATTAGGTTTTTTGGTGCCCGCTGTGCATATTCGTGACAACCTCGAATTACCACCAAATTGTTATAGTATTAATATTATGGGAGTTTCAAATGGTGAAATTGAAATTTTCCATGATAAAGAGTTAGCCATTAATCCGGGTCAGGTATATGGCAAGATTGATGGTATTTCAACCATAGACCCCGCTTTTGGCCTGCCTGCTTTATGGATCAACCCTCAACAGCGTGATCAAGCGCAAACCTTGGGTTATACAGCTGTTGACTCAGCTACAGTTGTTGCTACACACTTGAGTCAGTTACTACTGAACAATGCAGCGCAATTACTCGGTTATGAAGAAGTGCAGAATTTATTAGATGTATTAGCGAAAACACACCCTAAACTGGTCGAAAGTTTAGTCCCTGAAATTTTACCGTTAGGGGTTGTTGTAAAAGTGTTGAAAGGGTTATTACATGATAATGTGCCAATTCGAGATATTCGCTCCATTGTTGAAACAATGGCTGAATATGGTACTAAAACGCAAGATCCAGAAGTGTTGATTTCTGCTTGCCGTGTAAGCTTACGCCGCATGATTGTTCAAGATATAAATGGTATTGACAGTGAATTACCTGTCGTAACATTGGCTCCAGAATTAGAGCAAATATTACATCAGTCGTTACAGGCTGCTGGTAGTGAAGGTGCGGGTATTGAACCTGGTTTAGCTGAAAGAATGCAAACCTCATTAACAGAGGTTGCACAAAATCAAGAATTAGCGGGACAACCGGCAATCTTGCTGACCTCTGGTGTATTAAGGTCCACATTGGCGAAATTTGTGAAGTACTCAATACCCTCATTACGCGTATTATCATATCAAGAAGTACCTGATGATAAACAGATTCGAATTGTAAGTGTTGTTGGTCAATAACACGTAAATAAAAAATTTAAGTAGCGAACAGAACTAAGGATGTTAAGTTGAAAATAAAGCGCTTTTTTGCCAAAGATATGCGAGCGGCATTGGCTGAAGTCAAAGAGGTTCTTGGCCCTGACGCTGTTATTATGTCTAACAAAAAGGTCACTGGTGGTATTGAAATCGTTGCTGCTGTGGATTTCTCTGAAAGTAAGCCTGTCGCGCCTGAAAAAGCAAGCGAACCAAAAATTGTAGCGAATAAATCAGACCGTCAACTTTCTGAAGACTCCGTCAATTTATCGGCATCTAAATTCGGTTTCAAAAAATTAATGAATAATGAACTGTCACAGCAAGCAGACCCAGAGCGACCTGTCGCGCCAAATGACTCATTAGCGAGCTTATTGGCACGTCAGCAAGAACATAAACAGCAAATGTCACAAGCAATAAATAACGATGATAATGCACGTGAACCTAATAATTGGGACACCAGTTTTTTAAAGAAACCTGTCGCTCGTCGCTTTGCTGAACGTCCAAATACTGCACCGGCAACACTCGCTGAACAAAATGAAATGCGTGATGGTATGGCGCGCTCTTCTCAACAAAGTGGTTATAAGCAGTTTGAGTCTACGACACCGAAAAGTGACAACCAACAAGACATAAGTGCGATGAAGACAGAACTTGCCTCAATCCGAAAGTTGCTTGAGCACCAAGTATCAGGATTACAGTGGCAGGAAGTTGAACGTAATGAACCTATTCGTGCTATGTTGATAAAATATTTGGTCAAGATTGGTTTTACCGAAGAGGTTGCAGACCAGTTAGCTAACTGTGTGGCTGAAAAGTGTTCGATTGAGTCGGCTTGGGAGCAGATTGAAGGGCTACTGACGGACAGCGTTCTTATTGCGAAAGATGATATTTTAAGCAAAGGCGGTGCTGTTGCATTAGTTGGCCCAACGGGTGTTGGTAAAACGACAACTATCGCCAAATTAGCGGCAAAATTTGCCATGTTGCATGGTTCAGAGAATGTTGCGTTGATTACTACTGATACATATCGTATTGGTGCTCACGAACAATTAGCGACTTACGGCCGTATTATGGGTTGTGTTGTTAAGGTTGCCCGTGATGAAGCAGAGTTGGCACAATACTTGTATCAGTTAAGAAGTAAACGTTTAGTCTTGATTGATACTGCCGGTATGGGACAGCGTGATAAACGTTTATCCGAGCAGTTAGATACATTAGTTAATAATGAAAAAGTCGTGATTCGTAACTATTTGGTTGTCCCTGCAACTGCACAGCGTAGGGTTGTACAAGAAACATTAGAGCATTTTCATCACATTCCGTTAGCAGGCTGTATTTTAAGTAAAGTGGATGAAAGTTTAAGCTTAGGTGAGATTTTAAGCGTACTAATACAAAATGAACTACCGATTGCATATATAACAAATGGGCAAAGGGTTCCTGAAGATATAGATTCAGCCAATGCGCAGCAATTAGTTCGTACTGTACTGAACAGAGATACGCTAGAAGAACAAAACGATACGCATTTTTGGTTAGGCGATGATAAATAGTAATGAATAAAAATATTTTTTTCGATCAAGCAAGTGGTCTAAGACAAATGAGTAATAACAAAAAAGTTAAAGTCATTGCCGTTTCAGGTGGTAAAGGTGGCGTAGGTAAAACTAACGTAACACTGAACATGGCAGTATCTCTCGCAGCCCAAGGCAAGCGAGTAATGGTTTTAGATGCCGATCTTGGATTGGCAAATGTCGATGTTTTACTCGGTTTACGCGTACATAAAAATATTTCTCACGTTATTTCGGGTGAATGTACATTAGATGATATTTTGATTGAAGGTCCGAATGGGATCTTAATCGCACCGGCAACATCTGGTACACGTTCGATGGTTGAGTTATCAATACAAGAACATGCTGGTTTAATCCGTGCGTTTGCTGAATTGAAAACACCTATTGATGTGCTGTTGGTTGATACTGCTGCTGGTATTTCGGACATGGTGTTAAGTTTTTGCCGTGCTTCACAAGATATCCTAATGGTAGTGTGTGATGAACCAACATCAATTACGGATGCTTACGCGTTAATTAAATTATTATCAAAAGAACACGGTGTTCATCGTTTTAAAATTGTGGCTAATATGGTGCGCAGTTTACGTGAAGGCCAAGAATTATTTACTAAATTGACACGTGTAACGGACCGATTTTTAGATGCAACATTAGAGCTTGTTGCTTGTATTCCATTTGATAACAGTGTTCGTCAAGCCGTTCGTAAACAGAAAGTGGTTGTAGAAGCATTTCCAAAAGCGCCCGCTTCACTGGCGTTTAGAGCGTTAGCAAGTCGAGCTGCAACTTGGCCAGTACCGAATAAAGTCGGCGGTCATCTGGAGTTCTTCATTGAGAACCTGTTTGAAAACAAAGCTAGGGTAGAAGATTGAAGTGAATAAGGCATCCGCTTACAGTAACATCCAGTCGCAACAGAATCATGCTGTTGAGCAATTCGGTTTTTTAGTAAAACGAATTGCCCATCACTTGCTTCTACGTTTGCCGCCGAGTGTTCAGTTAGATGATTTAATCCAGTCGGGTATGATTGGATTACTGGATGCTGCGCGCAATTTTGATGGCTCTAAAGGTGCTAGCTTTGAAACGTATGCAGGTATTCGTATCCGCGGCTCAATGATTGATGAAATGAGACGTGGGGATTGGGTTCCAAGATCTGTGCATAAAAATGGTCGTGATATTGCTGCTGCCATTGACCGTATCGAAAAACAAACTGGTACGGATGCAAAAGATACGGATGTTGCTGAAGAATTAGGCGTAAATCTGACTGACTACCATAGTATGTTGATGGATGTTAATAGTGGGCATATATTGGCTGTCGAAGATTTGACCGCGAGTAATGAAGATGCCTATTCAGTTTACGAAGGAAAATCAAGCACCCCTTGTGCCGATTTTTCTGAACAGCGTTTTCAGCAAGCATTAGCAAACTGCATTAAAACATTACCTGAAAGAGAAAGCTTAGTTTTATCACTTTATTACGATGAAGAGTTAAACCTAAGAGAGATCGGGGAAGTACTCAGTGTCAGTGAATCTCGCGTGAGTCAAATACACAGCCAAGCGATGCATCGAGTGAAAGCACGTATGCATGCTTGGTTAGATGACTAAGTTTAATTGGTACTATTTATCTAGTACTTGAATATTGAAGTAAGATATTTATGGGATCAGGGACTGTGAATATTGTAATTACTTATTTTGGAGAACAACTTGAAAAAGCAAATTAAAATTCTTATTGTCGATGATTTTTCTACTATGAGACGTATCATTAAAAACTTACTTCGTGATCTTGGTTTTAGTAATACCTATGAAGCTGATGACGGCAACACGGCATTACCAATGCTAAAAAATGGCGATTATGACTTTGTTGTTACTGATTGGAATATGCCAGGCATGCAAGGTATCGATCTACTTAAAGAGATCCGTAAAGACCAAGCGCTATGTCATATTCCAGTACTAATGGTTACGGCTGAAGCGAAGCGTGAACAGATTATTGAAGCTGCTCAATCAGGTGTGAACGGTTACATTATTAAACCATTTACAGCAGCGACATTAAAAGAAAAATTAGAGAAAATCTTTGAACGAATTCAATAAGCAAGGATGCGCATGAGTGAACAACAAGAATCGTTGATTTCATTAGAAGAAGCCAAAGAACTGGTGACACTGCTAGAGTGTGGTCAGGTTGAGATGGCAAATGAAATAATTACGAAAATTCAGAATGCAAATTCAGATGCACTATTTGAAAAAGTTGGTGTGTTAACACGTCAATTACATGATTCATTAGAAGATTTCCAGTTAGATACGCGTATTGAAAGCTTAGCTAACGATGAGTTTCCTGATGCTCGTGAGCGTTTGAATTATGTTATTGAGATGACGGATAAAGCGGCAAACAGAACGATGGATGCAGTTGAAGCCTGCTTACCAATTGCTGATAGTTTTAATGACCGCATTCAACAAGTGATGCCAAATTGGAAGAACTTGATGAGTCGTGATTTACAATTGGGTCAATTTAAAGAACTTTGTAAATTATTAGACGATTTTCTTCAAGTTTCAGTATCTGATGCCGATAGTTTAAGACAGTATTTAACTGAAATTCTCATGGCGCAAGATTTTCAAGATTTGACTGGTCAAATGATCCGTCGCGTGATTAATTTGGTACAAGAAGTTGAAGTTAAATTAGTTGAAATGTTGACGATGTTTGGTGAGGCTTCAAGACCACTAAATGTAATAACAGAATCAGTTAAAAAAGAAATAAGTGGCATTGAGGCAGAAGGTCCAATCATGAATGCGAGTGAACGTGTTGATGTAGTAGACGGCCAAAATGATGTTGATGATTTATTATCAAGTTTAGGATTTTAAGGGAGATATTGATGAGCTTTGATGTTGATGAAGATATTCTACAGGACTTCCTGATTGAAGCATCTGAAATTCTGGAGCTACTCTCTGAACAACTCGTTGATTTAGAAAAAAGTCCAGAAGATGCCGAGTTACTTAATGCAATTTTTAGGGGCTTTCATACCGTTAAAGGTGGCGCAGGATTTTTAGCACTATCTGAATTAGTTGATATTTGCCACGGTGCAGAGAATGTGTTTGATAGCCTACGTAATGGCTTAAGAGCAGTAACACCAGAGCTGATGGATGTCATTCTAAAATCATTGGATTGTGTTAACGAGATGTTTGCATTGATTCAAGAACGTGAGCCATTGGTTGCTGCAGATGCGGCATTAATTCATCAACTTCATTTGCTTACTCAACCTGAGGCTGCTCCTTCAGTAGTGATTGAAACTGTTGTTGAAGCACCGAAAGTTGCAGTGCCTACCGTATCAGACAAGAGCACTGATATCGATGGCATGTCAGAACTTGAATTTGAACAATTATTGGATGAACTGCACGGTAAAGGTACTGCACCAACAGCAACTAATACTGGCGCTACGAAACCGAGTGCTGTAGTTACAAGTTCAAATTCAGATTTTACGGATGATGAATTTGAAAAACTACTTGATGATTTGCATGGTGTTGGTCAGCATGGTGTGAGTAATACCCCTCCAGTGCCAGCTGCCGAGATACCTACTTCGGTAACGAGTAGCAGTAGTGGTGAACTTAATGATGATGATTTTGAACACTTACTTGATGAGTTATATGGTAAAGGTAATGCGCCAAGTGCAGCTGCAACGATAAAAAATGTGGTGAGCGCCGCAGATCCTGTTGTCGCCACCCAGCCTGAACCTGCTGCCGCTGCCGCTGCACCTGCTACAGAAACTGTAATGTCTGTTGCGACCCCTGTAGCCCCAAAAGCGACTGAAAGCAAATCAGTAAAAGCAGAGAAGAAAGCGAAACCACAAGCAGACTCAACAGTTCGTGTTGATACTCGTACTCTCGATGAAATTATGAATATGGTCGGTGAGCTAGTACTTGTCCGTAATCGTTTAGTGAGTTTAGGTATTTCAACTAATGATGAAGACATGACGAAAGCTGTGTCGAATCTGGATGTCGTTACTGCTGACTTGCAAGGCGCAGTAATGAAAACCCGTATGCAACCAATCAAAAAAGTATTTGGTCGCTTCCCACGGGTTGTACGTGATTTAGCACGTAGTTTGTCAAAAGATATTAACCTTGAACTGATTGGTGAAGAAACAGATTTAGATAAAAACTTAGTGGAAGCACTTGCGGATCCATTAGTTCATTTAGTGAGAAACTCGGTGGATCATGGTATTGAAATGCCTGATGTACGTGAGAAAAATGGCAAGTCACGACAGGGGAATATTACCTTAGCCGCATCGCAAGAAGGCGATCATATTCGTCTGAAAATTGCAGATGATGGTGCGGGTATGGATCCCGAACGATTAAAGGAAATTGCGGTTAATCGTGGGGTTCTTGATGCTGATGCAGCGGCAAGGATTTCGGATAACGAAGCATACAACCTTATTTTTGCTCCTGGTTTCTCAACCAAAGATCAGATATCAGATATTTCTGGTCGTGGTGTGGGGATGGATGTGGTTAAAACTGGTATTAGCCAACTTAATGGTACAATCTCAATCGACTCAAAACTGGGTTCTGGTACAACGATTGAAATTAAGGTGCCATTAACACTCGCTATTCTGCCAACTTTGATGGTCGAGGTGGGTAAGCAAATCTTTGCTTTACCATTGACGAGTGTGAATGAAATCTTCCACTTAGACTTAAGAAAGACCCATGTCGTCGATAACCAATTGACCATTATTGTTAGAGAAAAAGCGATTCCATTATTTTATCTACATGATTGGTTAACTAAAATGGACCCACAAGCCACCACGCGGAATAATCGTGGGTTAGGGCATGTGGTTATTGTTCAGCTTGGTATTAAGCAAGTTGGCTTTGTTGTCGATAGCCTTATTGGGCAAGAAGAAGTTGTTATTAAAGCGTTAGATAACTTATTGCAGGGTACGCCGGGTATGGCGGGAGCTACAATCACCAGTGATGGTGGTATTGCATTGATTTTAGATATTCCAAGTCTCTTAAATCATTACGCAAAACGCTAATTTGTTGATGCAGGGGGGAACCCCTGTGTGCTTTTACATTGAAGTAAACACATTGAAGTAGATAGATTAGATGAAAATAAAAGTTTTAGTTGTTGATGATTCCAGTTTTTTCAGACGTAGAGTAAGTGAAATCATTAATGCAGATCCAGAAATGGAAGTGATTGATACTGCTAAAAATGGTGAAGAGGCGATTACTAAAGCGAAATCTTTACGTCCTGACGTGATAACTATGGATATTGAAATGCCAGTTCTTGATGGTATTTCCGCTGTTAAAGCGATCATGAAGGATACACCTACGCCTATTTTAATGTTCTCGTCATTGACGCATCAAGGTGCTAAATCAACTATCGCGGCATTAGAAGCGGGAGCGGCTAACTTCTTACCGAAAAAATTTGAAGATATAGCGAAAGACAAAGCGGAAGCTGTTCGATTACTGCAACAAAACATTAAAGAAATCAGTAAACGCAGAAGTTTATTAAGAACACCGCGTATTTCACCAGCACCAGTTCGCAGCGCGACAGTCGCAGCTGATAATCGTATTAATACAGCAACGTTACCGCGTAAAAGTGCCGATGCAAGTCGATTACATACGGCGAGTGCTGTGAACTTGAGACATGTTGCTAATGTCGATAACAAGACACTTGAAGCTCAAACGCCAGTTACTGCAAGCCGTGTAAGAAAACGTGCATCAGGTAAAAAATACAGTTTAATGGCAATCGGTTCTTCGACAGGCGGTCCTGTAGCATTACAAAATGTATTAACGCCTTTACGCAGTGATTTTCCATTGCCTATTTTGTTAATTCAACATATGCCCGCTACATTTACTGCTGCATTTGCCGCACGACTAAATACGTTATGTCAAATTAAAGTAAAAGAAGCTGAGCATGGCGATCGCTTACAGCCTGGGGTCGCTTATTTAGCGCCCGGTGGTAAGCAGGTGCTTATTGAAAACAAAGCGGGTGGTTTTACTTTAAAAGTAATAGAAAGCCCTGCAGGGATTAATTATAAACCGAGTGTTGATATTTCATTTGGTTCTGCAGCTCAGTTATATAATGATAAAGTATTAGCGATTGTACTCACGGGTATGGGTGCAGATGGACGCGATGGCGCTAAATTACTAAAACAGAAAGGTAGTACGATATGGGCGCAAGATGCACAGTCTTGTGTTGTTTATGGTATGCCACAAGCAATTGTTAACGCTGGTTTGGCTGATGATCAGGTGAACCTGCAACAAATTGCAGAGCGCATTAATATTGAAGTCGGCTGTCGGTAACGACATGCAGGCAAGGTAGGGTAAAGTTGAAAGTTTGGACTGTTGCTAATCAAAAGGGTGGTGTTGGTAAAACAACCACTGCAATCTCCTTAGCTGGCTTACTGGCAGAACAGGGGCAACGAGTATTATTGATTGATACTGATCCACATGCATCATTAACCAGTTATCTAAACTATGATAGTGATGATTTAACCGTTGGATTGTTTGACCTTTTTGTTGCAGCCACACTGGATACCGAGCTGGTTCATAATGCGATAATAGAAACGCCTTATAGCGGTATTAATTTATTACCTGCGACAATGTCACTTGCCACGTTAGATAGAACGTTAGGTCATCGTGATGGTATGGGACTTATTCTTAAGAATATTATTACCTTAGTTTCCGATGATTATGACTTTGTGCTTATCGATTGTCCGCCTGTACTTGGCGTGATGATGGTGAATGCACTCGCTAGTTGTGATCGTATTTTAGTACCAGTACAGACTGAGTTCCTAGCATTAAAGGGCTTAGATCGCATGGTGAAAACCTTTGAAATTATGCAGCGTAGTTGTACTAATCAATTTCAGTATACGGTGATTCCCACCATGTTTGATCGGCGCACTAAAGCATCGTTGATATCGTTACAAACCTTGCAGAAGAATTACAGCCGTAATGTTTGGCGAGCAGTGATCCCTGTTGATACACAATTTAGAAATGCTAGCTTAAAACATATGCCGCCATCTATGTATACTCGAAGTAGTCGAGGTGTAGCAGCCTATGCCACATTACTACAAGATTTGCTGATTGAGGCTGAACAGGACCGAATGTATGGATAAGCACACAAAGCATTCTGCGTTGGATGATTATTTCACATCCATGCTATCTGAGCCTGTTGTTGAAAAACCACAGGCCGCGAAGGCAGCTGTAGAACAAACGGTAGTGCCTAAATTCACGTTAAAAAAAGAGTTAACGAAAGAGTCACAGGAAGTATTAACACCCTTATTTTCTGAAACAGAGCTAACGATAAAAAATGACTTTAAAATACCTGAGCCAGATGCTTCGGGGTCATTAAGCGATTTAGATCAATTGTTAGGCTCTGTCATTGATATTGACTTAGCTGATATTGATTTGTCGGTATTAGATAATGTCGATGCGACAGAAATACAGACTGTTCCTGATGTTGATGTTGATGTTGAAACTGAAAGCACTGATACCATGATAACGATCACACCAGCGGATATTATCATTACTGAAACAGAGCTAACAATTGAGCCTGCAGAAAGTGATACTATCCTAGATAATCATGTGGAAAGTGTGTCAGTATCGGACGTTGAGATAGTACAGGAATCTGAACCTGTTGAGCAATGGAAAAATATTGAGTTAGAAGAGCACTTTCAAGCACTGTTTTTTGAAGTCGCAGGGGTTATTTTTGCGGTGCCATTGACAGAGCTTGGTGGTATTCATCAAAACGAAACAGTAAGCAGCTTATTTGGTAAACCGGATTGGTATTTAGGTCTTATGCAGCACCGAGAGCAGAAATTGAGTGTTGTCGATACTGCTCTATGGGTTATGCCAGAGCAAAATATGGGTGAGATAGATTATAAATATCAGATCCAATTAAGTCAGTCGAATTGGGTACTAGGCTGTGAAAGCCTGCATGGTACTGAAACTTTAAACAGTAATGATATTAAATGGCGAAGTACACCTGGTAGTCGACCTTGGTTGGCTGGCATGGTTAAATCCCGTATGTGCGTATTATTACACGTAACCGAAATGATTAAATTGCTGGATAATGGCATCAATATTCATGGGCAATAGTAGAAGGAAATAAAACATGAGTCAGTCTCGAAACCTAGTGGAAAATGTAGCTGAAGATGAAGTATTACAATGGGTTACATTCAAGTTAGAGAATGAAATCTACGGTATTAACGTAATGCAAGTACAAGAAGTATTACGCTATACAGAAATTGCCCCAGTACCTGGTGCGCCAAATTACGTTATTGGTATCATTAATTTACGTGGCAATGTTGTCACTGTTATTGATACGCGTGTACGTTTTGGTTTAATGCCATCTGAAGTGAGTGAAAATTCACGTATTGTTATCATTGAAGCTGAAAAGCAAGTGATTGGTATTCTTGTTGATGGTGTTGCTGAAGTGGTATATCTACGTTCTTCAGAAATTGATATGGCACCTAATGTGGGTACTGATGAAAGCGCTAAATTCATTCAAGGCGTATCAAACCGTGAAGGCGAGTTACTTATTCTTGTTGATTTGAATAAGTTTTTGAGTGATGACGAATGGGAGGAATTAAGCGGCATGTAAGCTTAATTTCTTATTTCTATCTAGAAAAGCACTGTAATGATTGTTACAGTGCTTTTTTAATTTCTACTTTATTGAAGGACTGAATATGCTTGCTTTGATTTTATCTGGCGTTGCGATTACTGCTGCTGTTGCTGCGGTTATTGGCTGCGTTGTATTATTTCGTAAGTTAACCAAGCTGCAGGCAACGCATAATTTATTGCTCAAAGATTTATCTAAATCAAGAGATTCACTTCAAAAGCGAATCATTGAGTTAAGTACTTCAAATATTAACCTTGGTGGTGCAATTCAAGGCGTGGCATCGGAATTACAGCAAACTAAGTTCCAGCAAGACGAAATGAAAGAAGAGATGACTACACACGAACAGCAAGACCCTGATAGTCGTTTTTATACGCGTGCCGTGAAGCTTGTTGAACTTGGAGCAAGTCTTGAAGAAATCATGCGTGAGTGCGAGCTACCGCGCGCAGAAGCAGAATTATTATTAAATTTCCATAAAAAGTAACTTTAATTGCTTATATTTGACCGGTTATTGATATCGCTTAATTATGCTTAAAGCCGGAATATGTTAATATTCGCTCAGATTGATGCTGAAAGAATAGAAAAGTATGTTGGAAGTTTCTAAGTTAAGTTGTATACGTGAAGATAACGTGTTGTTTTCTGATCTTAGTTTCACCGTTTCGAGTGGTGAAATAATTCAAGTCGAAGGCCCTAATGGCGTAGGTAAAACCAGTTTGTTGCGCTTATTAGCCGGACTTTCATCGCCTGCAGATGGTCATATTCTTTGGCAGAAAAATAACACTTTAGAAGATCGTGAAAGCTATCATCAAGACTTACTCTACCTTGGTCATTTACCTGGTGTAAAAGCAGAACTGACCGCATTTGAAAATCTATTCTTCTACCATGCCATGCATAAAGCTGTCGCCAAAGAGAAAATTTGGGAAGCGCTTGCACAAGTCGGCCTTGCAGGTTATGAAGATCAATTAGCTTGTCACCTTTCAGCTGGACAGCAACGTCGTATTGCTTTAGCGCGTCTATGGTTGTCTGACAAAAAATTGTGGATCCTTGATGAACCTTTTACTGCGATAGATAAAAATGGTGTGAAAGTATTAGAGCGTTTATTTTTAGCCCATGCAGATAAAGGTGGTTACGTTATTCTTACAACGCACCAAGATTTACAATTTTCTGTGGGACGTTTACGTAAGATCACCTTAACCCGTCAACACTTAACTGAGTATTAATATGTTTGCTGTTTTTATACAGGTGATAAAGCGTGAATTGATCACGGCTTTTCGTCGTAAATCAGATATTTTAAATCCACTGTGGTTTTTTATTATCGTGATTACTCTTTTTCCGTTAGGAATAGGCCCTGAGCCAAACTTATTATTACGTATTGCCCCTGGCGTTATCTGGGTCGCGGCATTATTATCGGCGCTATTGTCGATGGAGCGTTTATTTCGAGATGACTTCCTCGATGGTTCATTAGAGCAGTTGATGCTAACGGACACCCCGTTAGGACTTATTGTGACGGCAAAAGTGGTAGCACATTGGCTACTGACTGGCTTACCTATATTATTTGTGTCGCCTTTGTTGGCAGTATTTTTATCATTAGATGCGAATACCTTCATGGCCACTTTTATTACCCTGTTATTGGGTACGCCAGTGCTGAGCTTTGTCGGTGCGATAGGTGTGGCATTGACTGTTGGTTTACGTAAGGGAGGCGTATTACTGAGTCTGCTTATTTTACCGTTATTTATTCCGGTATTGATTTTTGCAACCAGTGCCATTGATGCGGCTAGTTTTGGCGTTTCCTATTCTGGACCTGTGGCGATTTTAGGGGCGATGCTTGCAGCGTCAGTTACTTTATCACCGTTTGCTATTGCCGCATCACTGCGGGTTAGCCTGAGTTAAATTGTTAGTTAAAGATAAGTAAAGTTAGTTTCAATCATTATTTAGGTTCATATAATTGAGCCGTTATTTATGTAGAGAGTTTAATATGTGGAAATGGCTCCATCCTTATGCGAAACCAGAAGTAAGTTATAATTTGGCCGGTAAAATGCTGCCTTGGTTTGCGCTATTTAGTATTATATCACTGACAATCGGAATGATTTGGGGCTTTGCATTCGCGCCCGCTGATTATCAACAAGGCGATAGCTTCCGTATTATCTATCTACATGTACCTGCCGCGTCATTATCTATGGGGGCATACTTAAGCATGGCAATCGCTGCTTTTATTGGCTTAGTCTGGCAATTAAAAATGGCGGACATAGCTGTGGCTGCGATTGCACCTGTTGGTGCGGTATTTACAGCCATCGCATTATTCACTGGCGCAGTATGGGGTAAACCTATGTGGGGTGCTTGGTGGGTATGGGATGCGCGTTTAACATCTGAACTTATTCTATTATTTTTATACCTTGGTGTCATTGCCATTTATGGTGCGTTTAGTGACAAAATATTAGCAGGTCGTGCTGCGGGTATTCTTGCCTTAGTAGGGGTCATTAATCTGCCTATTATTCATTATTCTGTTGAATGGTGGAACACCCTACATCAAAAAGCCACTATCAGTAAATTCGATAAACCGTCGATGGATACCGATATGCTGTGGCCATTACTGATTAACTTATTAGGCTTCGGTTTACTATTTGGTACCTTGACCTTGATGCGCTTTAGAAATGAGTTAATTACCCGTGAGTCGCACAGACCTTGGGTGAAAAAATTATTTATCGAGGACAAGTAACATGCAATTTGATAGCTTTTCTGCTTTTTTAGCGATGGGGGGTTACGGCTTCTATGTCTGGCTAGCTGTGGCTTTTAGCGTACTGACATTAGGTTCATTAACAGTGAGTACTATTGTCAAACGTCGCCAAATTATTAACGAAATTAAAAATAAGCATCAACGTATTAAGCGAATGCGCGCTGCTGAAAAAATGGAGAATACTCTATGAACCCAAGACGTAAAAAACGCTTATCTATTGCTCTGGTGATTGTCATTGGTTTAGGTAGTATGACCGGCCTTGTTCTATACGCATTAAAACAGAACATTGATTTATTTTACACGCCGACGCAACTTGTTGAAGGCTTAGGTGAAGATAAGGTCAAGCCTGAAATTGGTCAGCGTTTACGTATTGGTGGTTTAGTGATGCCTGGCACTGTTAAACGTAACATGGAAGATCTTAAAGTTAGCTTTATCTTAAGTGATGACAGAGGCGGCCTAGTTACACTGGAATACGAAGGTATCTTGCCCGATTTATTCCGTGAAGGGCAAGGGATTGTTGCACAAGGTGTACTGAAGTCCGCTAATGTGATTGCCGCTTCTGAAGTACTTGCTAAACATGACGAAGAATATATGCCACCTGAAGTTGCTGAAGCAATTAAAGGCATCAAGCATATGAAACCAGAATACGGTAACGAAACTAAATAAGGTAGTTTGTAATGATTCCTGAGATAGGACATTTTAGTTTAATTGTAGCGACGGCGTTGTCGTTCTTGCTGGCAATTTATCCACTTATTGGCGCAAAGATTAATCATCCTGGTATGATTAATAGTGCTAAACCATTAGCCATTATGCAATTTTTGCTAATGAGTCTTTCATTTTCTGTTTTAGCTTACTCATTCGCGACTGATGATTTTTCAGTCGGTTATGTTGCGACTAACTCAAATTCATTATTACCGATACAGTATAAAATATCTGCTGTGTGGGGCGGTCATGAAGGATCATTATTACTTTGGTCTTTAACATTAGCTATTTGGACTGCTGCTGTTGCTGTGTTTAGCCGTGGTATTCCTAAGGTCGCACTCGCTCGTGTACTTTCTGTGATGGGTATGATTGCGATTGGTTTTAACTTGTTTATTTTGTTAACGTCGAATCCATTTGATCGTACTTTACCTTACTTACCACTCGATGGTAATGACCTAAATCCATTGCTACAAGACATTGGTTTGATTTTCCATCCACCTATGCTTTACATGGGCTATGTTGGCTTTTCTGTTGCTTTTTCTTTTGCGATTGCGGCATTAATGGCTGGTCGTCTTGATTCGGCATGGGCACGTTGGTCTCGTCCTTGGACATTAGTTGCTTGGGTATTCTTAACATCTGGTATCGCATTGGGTAGTTGGTGGGCTTATTATGAACTCGGCTGGGGTGGTTGGTGGTTCTGGGATCCAGTAGAGAATTCATCATTTATGCCTTGGCTTGCAGGTACTGCGTTGATTCACTCACTTGCTGTAAGTGAAAAACGTGGTGTGTTTAAATCATGGACAGTACTATTATCGATTGCGGCCTTTAGCCTGAGTCTATTAGGTACCTTCTTAGTACGTTCTGGTGTATTGGTATCTGTGCATGCATTTGCGTCAGATCCTGCGCGTGGTTTGTTTATTTTAGCCTTTTTAATCGCGGTTGTAGGTGGTTCATTACTGCTTTACGCAGTAAAAGGTTCAGAGATTAAGAGTCGTGGTAAATACGGTCTGTTTTCTCGTGAAACTTTCTTGTTGGTGAATAACATATTATTAATTGCAGCGCTATTAGTTGTACTAATTGGTACTTTGTTACCGCTGGTACATAAAGAACTGGGTATGGGCTCGATTTCAATCGGTGTGCCATTCTTTAATAATATCTTCTTCTATATCATTATTCCGTTCGCAATTGCCTTGGGTGTTGCACCGTTATTACGTTGGAAGAAACAAGAAAGTGACTTACGTCCACTGTTTACACAGCTAGCTGTAATTGCTGTTGCTAGCATAGTGTTAGCGATCGCGTTACCAGCAATCTTTGCGGATAAAATTAAAATTGTTGCAGTTGTTGGTTTTGCATTAGCATTCTGGGTAATTATCACGAGTGCGTTAGAAGTGTATATCCGAGCAACGCATCGCCATAGTTTTGCGTCGGGCATGGTTAAACTTGGTCGTAGCCATTGGGCTATGGTACTTGGTCACATTGGCCTAGCAATGATGCTGATTGGTATTTCTGCCACTCAGAATTACAAAATCGAAAAAGACTTACGTATGGTGCCGGGTGATGAAGTTATATTTGCTGATTACTTATTTGAGTTTGATCGTATTGCTGAATCAAATGGTGCGAACTACGAAGGTTATGAAGCGGTATTTAAGGTCAGTAAAAACGGTAAGTTTGAAACGGTATTACGCGCAGAAAAACGTAACTACTTAGCTCAACGTGGTATGCCAATGACTGAAGCTGCAATTGATTGGGGTGTAACTCGCGACCTCTATATCGCACTTGGTGAACAGTTAGAAGATGATTCATGGGCAATTCGTATTTATTACGAACCTTTTATTCGTTTCATCTGGTGGGGTGGCTTAGTCATGTCTATCGGTGGTTTATTAGCTGTATCTGATCGCCGCTATCGTTTTGTGAATAAACGTGCAGCGAAAGCGCAATAATTAGGACAAAAATAATGACTAATGATGTGAAAAAAAAGAAACAGTTAATAACACGACTAATACCCCTAATTGTATTTTTATGTGTGTCTATTTTCCTTTACATTGGCTTATTTCGTGACGCTACCGTTTTAGAGTCGACCTTCATTGGTCGACCTGTTCCTGAGTTTGCATTAAACGATTTAGTTGAGCCTGAACTGCAGCACGATAAGAGTGTGTTATCAGGTAAGCCTATGCTGTTAAACGTATGGGCAACGTGGTGCCCAACGTGTTACGCCGAGCATAAGTACTTAAATGAACTTGCTGAAGACGGTGTTTATATTGTTGGTATGAACTACAAAGACGAGCGTAAAAAAGCGTTGAAATGGTTAGAAGAATTAGATAATCCATACAAGATCAGTCTTTATGATCCTGATGGCATGTTAGGTCTTGACCTAGGTGTTTACGGCGCGCCAGAAACCTTTTTCATCGACAGTAAAGGCATTATTCAATACAAGCACGTAGGTGATATTAACCCGCGTAATTGGAATGGTGAATTGAAAGCTGTTTATGAGCAATTAAAATAAGGACTTAAGATGAAAAAATTATTCGTATTAATGACTTTAATGCTCAGTTTTAGTGTTGCGGCGGTTATTGATGTCTATGACTTTGAGACTGAAGAACAAGAAGCCCTGTTTAGAACATTAACGGCAGAATTACGCTGTCCTAAATGTCAAAATAATAACCTTGCGGATTCAAATGCCTCGATCGCCAAAGATATGCGTCAAAAAACCTATAACATGGTGATCGAAGGTCAGGATGAAGATCAGATTGTTACTTACTGGATTGATCGATTTGGTAACTTTGTTTTATACAAACCGCCAGTAACCTTAGGCACGGCCATTTTATGGGTTGCTCCAGGTTTATTCGTATTATTTGGTGGTCTGATTATTGTTCGTAACAGTCGTCGTAAAGTCGGTGTTGAAACGGATGAGCGCGACGAAGAGTTATCGAGTGCGGAAAAAGACCGTTTGGCCAAAATTTTAAAGGATAGCGAGAAATAGCATGTTGTTATTTTGGATAGTAAGTATTGTATTGGTGATTGTTGCCGCGCTGGCATTTGTTATTCCTGTTACGGGTGAGAGCAAGTTAACAGGCGCGACACGAGACCAATTAAACAAAGACCTTTATAAAAGTCGTATTAGCGAATTAGCTGACGATGAAGATCAAGGCTTGTTAGATAAAAGCGAAGAGTTTATTGATGAAATGCAACGTGGTCTACTGGATGACGTTATTGATGAGAAAGTGGAAAAAGAAAATACCGCTGACTCACCATTCATCTGGCTTGCTGGTGTTGTGTTTTTAGTGGTCTTTTCTGTGGCTTTGTACATGACATTAGGTGCTCGTGAAAAGGTAGCTAACTGGGAAGATGTATATTCACGTTTACCTGAGCTAACAAATCGCGTAATGAATGAAGGTGATATAGTTACTGATCAAGAGATCTCCGACTTTAAACTAGCATTGACGACTAAGATGATAGAAGAGTCGGATAATGAATTTGGTTGGTTATTATTGGGTCGTCTAAACGTTGCTTTAGGTGATCCAAACGCGGCATTCATTGCAATGGACCGTGCTTATAAATTAGCACCGATGAACACATCAATCGTGACGGGTTATGCGCAAGCATTAATGCTGAGTGATGATCCTGATAAAAATAACTTAGCACGTAAAATATTGATGGATCTTAAAAAAGAGAAACCTGGCGATATCGAAGTATTATCTACTTCTGCTTTCATGGCGTTAGAAAACCAAGATTACCTTGGCGCAATTGAGCAATGGCAACGTATGTTACCGTTACTTACTGGCCAACCAGATCGTATCGAGATGATTCAAGGTAGTATTGAATATGCAAGAAAACAGATTGAAGCGAAAGGTGGTACTGCACCAGCTGTAGTTGATACTGCAACTGATAGCCGACCTGTAGCAGCCGCAAATGAAGCCGCTGTGGGTAATGAGCAAGTTACAATCACTATTACAGCTGACCAAACGCAGCTTAAAGGCTATCTGTATGTTTACGTTCAAGCGGCAGTTGGCCCTAAAGCGCCACTGGCTGTTAAACGTGTCACGAACCCAACATTTCCATTAACTATCTCATTATCAGATAGTGATGCGATGATGGAGCAAATGAAAATGTCACAATTCCCATCGATTAAAGTGAGTGCTAAGCTTTCTCAAGATGAGAATGTGATGACGAAAGATGATGACATCAATAGTAATATTGTGACGCTTAATGAAGGCGATTCACGTTCAGTGATGCTTAATTTTAGTCGTTAATTTAATCATGGTGTTACCAAGTTTGTAACCCTGTGTTATTGCTTGTTAATAAGCCCCGTGGAAATTATGTTATATAATATCCACGGGGATTTTAATTCTTTGTCGTATTTTTTCCTAACTAGAGCTTATCGTTAGTCTCATTCATTGTGTAGTGTTCAAGCGCAGCAGCATCGTTACTTTTATCTATGTGGGCTAAAATAGGAAAGGGTTATGTGCAAAAAATTGAAAGCTGTAAGAGAACGTTAGCTTGTATATTCAAGACGCAATGCTCATTTATGTATCCAAAGACGCTGATAATTATGAGGTAATTAAATTACCTATTCGATTAACGCTATAAATTAGTCAACACCGTTTTAAATAAGGCCTTGTAGAGATAATTACGTGCTGAATATTAGTAATTTTTATGTAAAAAATATATATCTTTCTTTTTAGCTATTGATTGATTCGGTGCGTTGTTTAAGTTTTATATTACATTCTTACTCCCCCCCACTTAAAAATTCATCATGAGCAAAAGCATATTTTTATGGATGTGCAGTTGACTCCTTCTAAAGGGCTACTATAACCATCTGCGTAATGGCGGTACACCATGAGTGTGTCTGAATTAGGCTATTGGAGTCTCCCTTTAAATTCATCGTAGTTAAACCCTTGGGATATTTATCAAAATAAGCTGAAATGCATTAAATTAGCTAAGAATAATTACCAATAGTCGTTAACCGTTTACCTTATGCTGTTTAATTGATAAGGTGTTGTTCATAAAGATAATTAAATTGTGTTTGTTGTGGATTTTTCATATTAATAATGCCAGTAAATTCATCTATAATGGATGCTATTGGCTGGTATTAACACAGGCTTTTTTTCACTTCGTTTCACAGTTTAAAGTCATCATCACGCAAAAGGATTTATAGTGAAATGTAATTTATTAATTGTCACTCTTGCTGCCTTTCTTATACTTTCTGGTTGTTCAAACACGAATGAAACGTCAGGAACTGCAGAACAGAGTCTGGCTTCTTTACAGTATAATTTAGCGCATAAATATTATTACGGTGACGGTGTTCTCCAGAACTATAGCCAAGCTGCAAGTTTGTACCGAAAATCTGCTGAACAGGGTTATGCTCGAGCGCAAATATTCCTTGGTTATATGTACGAAGACGGGCTCGGTGTTACTCAGAGTTATAGCGAAGCGATAATTTGGTATCGCAAGGCGGCTGAACAGGGCTACGCGATCGCGCAATTAAATCTTGGTCTTATGTACAAATATGGACGTGGTATTGCTCAGAGTTACAGTTATGCAATAACTTGGTATCGTGAGGCGGCTGAGCAGGGCCATGCTCAAGCGCAAAATAACCTTGGTGAAATGTATGAAGATGGGCTAGGTGTTACTCAAAGCTACAGCGAAGCGGTAAATTGGTATCGTAAGGCGGCTGAGCAAGGAGATGTCAGAGGGCAAACAAATCTTGGTTATATGTACGAAGAAGGACTTGCTGTCGTGTACAGTTACAGTGAAGCTGTAAGTTGGTATCGCAAGGCCGCAGAGCAGGGTTATGCAAGGGGACAAACAAATCTTGGTAATATGTACGATCAAGGACAAGGTGTTACTCAGAATTACAACGAAGCGGTAAGTTGGTATCGCAAGGCTGCAGAACAGGGGGATGCCAGAGGGCAAAATAGTCTTGGTATTATGTATGAAACCGGACATGGCGTCGCTCAGAGTTACAGTGATGCGATAAATTGGTATCGTAAGGCAGCCGAACAGGAAAATATCTATGCACAAACCAATCTTGGAGATATGTATAAAAAGGGACTCGGAGTAACTAAAAATAATAGTGAAGCCTTAATTTGGTACAGCAAAGCAGCAGAGCAAGGCTACCTTAAAGCGAAAAGAAGATTGAAATACCTAGACGGTATTTAAACTTAAAATTTATGTTTAACTTAGTCATTGGCTTGAAAATTTTAATAGGATAAATTCATGAAGCATTACGTTACTGCTACTTTGGCTTTATTACTTATTGGTTGTACTATGAGCAATAACCAAGATGAAGTTGTTATTGAAGTTGTAATGGAAAAGTTAAACGAAAATGCTCCATCTTTGTTCTGTGATCAGCCTGAGTATTCAACTTGTTTTGGAATAACTCAAAAGCAGTGTTTAGTTGAATTAAATAATGCTGCTCAGAAGTGTATTGAAAAATCAAAGATGAAATTTAGCTCTGTTTCATCGGACAATTATAAACGTTATACAAAGTATTACTCTTCTTGCCTTATTTTAGAGCAAGTCGTTAAATATCCGGATAGATTAGATGTGATAGGGAATTGTTTAAAAACTGTAGACTTCAATAGAAAAGAGGGTCTTCGTTCTTTACTTAAATAGTTTCTTACTCTGATCGTGAGACCCGGTCTAGTTCATTGAACTAATATTTGGCCTACAGTACTTAATGCAATGTCCCATTCCTTGGGATTTTTTTTGTTGCTATTATCAGTAAAATACCTATGATACGCGCTCTATTACTTCGATTATTGAATGCGGGTTGACTATGTATAAATTAAATCTTGATATTGCTGACTTCATGGAAAATTATTGGCAGAAAAAACCACTGTTAATTAAAGCGGGATTCAAGGACTTTATCGATCCAATCAGCCCGGATGAAATTGCTGGTTTAGCGATGGAAGAAGAAATTACATCACGTATGGTTTCACGTGAAGAAGGTAAATGGGAAGCGAAGTGCGGTCCGTTTACTGACTTTGAACGTATGGAAAAACCAGGCGCTGCAATTCTAGTGCAAGCGATTAATCACTGGCATGATCCTTCTGCTGAATTAGCGAATACGTTTAATTTTATTCCTAGCTGGCGCTTTGATGATCTGATGGTTTCTTACAGCACTGATACTGGTGGTGTAGGCCCGCATATCGATCGTTATTGTGTATTCATTATTCAAGGCTTAGGCAAGCGTCATTGGCGTGTGGGTGCTCAAGATATGAATCCTCAAGAGTTTGCTGCGAACGGTGCTCTGAAGCATTGTGAAGCGTTTGATGCTGTTATTGATACCGTATTAGAACCTGGTGATATTTTATATATTCCACCTTATGCTCCGCATGAAGGTTATGCTGTTGGCGAAGCGATTAACTACTCAGTTGGTTTTCGCGCACAAGATCAAAAAGAGCTGCTAAACGACTTTGGTGATTACCTATTGCAACAAGACAAAGAGTTTGTTCGTTATAGCGATCCTAAGTTACAACCACGTACTCAGCACGGTTCTATCAAATCAGGCGAAGTACAAGGTTTAACAGACATCATGACATCATTAATGGCTGATAAAAGCGTTATGCATGATTTCCTTGGTCGTCATTACAGTGAATCTGCACACGAATTAGATTTAGTGGCACCTGAAGGTGGTTACATTGCGGATTATGCGATTGTGTTAGATGAAATTGGCATGGAATCTTATTTGCGTAAAGTGAATGGATTGAAGACATTATACTTCCCTGAGATGCCAACGAGTTGCTTTATCGATGGCGAGCGTTATGATTTTGATGCCAGCATTGCGGCAAGTGTACAGACGTTATGTAACACTACTGAACAGTCAGCTAAAGAACTTGAAGTATTAATGGAAGATAAAGTTTTTGGTCAACTGTTGATTGAATGGGTAAACTTAGGTTACTGGCACTTCGAGTAACGGTTAATATGCTGTTAGCGTGAGTATAAGTACAATCAATGGCACTAAGGCTGATGGTCTTGGTGCTTTTTTTTGTCTGTAATTTAGCTATTATAGTTGTCGGAGGAAGATAAAGTCTTAGGGCTAAGTTTTAAGAGAAGAGCGGGAACTAGTGTTTTTCAGGCAAAAAATAACCCCAGTTATTTACATAACTGAGGTTAGGAAGATTAACTAAAAATAATTACTTATTTTTTAGCGTTTTCTTCTTTAACTTTAGCGATAACGCCTTCAGCTACGTTAGCTGGACAAGGGTTGTAGTGTGAGAACTCCATAGAGAACTGACCACGACCAGATGTCATAGTACGTAGTGAACCGATGTAACCAAACATTTCTGAAAGAGGTACGTCAGCTTTAATACGAACACCAGTTGCGCCAGCATCTTGACCTGCGATCATACCACGACGACGGTTAAGATCACCAATTACGTCACCAACATGATCGTCTGGCGTGAATACGTCAACTTTCATGATAGGTTCGATTAACTGTGCGCCAGCTTTAGGGATAGACTGACGGAATGCACCACGTGCAGCAAGTTCGAATGCTACTGCTGATGAATCCACTGCGTGGAAGCCACCATCGTATAGTTCGATTTCAACGTCTAGTACTGGGAAGCCAGCTAGAACACCTGTGTCCATCAAGCTCTTGAAGCCTTTCTCAACAGCAGGGAAGAATTCTTTAGGAACGTTACCACCAACAACAGATGATGTGAATACGAAACCTGAACCTGGTTCACCTGGCTTGATACGGTAATCGATTTTACCGAATTGACCACTACCACCAGACTGTTTCTTATGTGTGTAGCTATCTTCAATTGCTTGAGTAATAGTTTCACGGTAAGCAACCTGAGGAGCACCAACAACTAGTTCAACGCCGTATGTACGCTTAAGGATATCAACCTTAATGTCTAGGTGAAGTTCACCCATACCTGAAAGGATTGTTTCGCCTGAATCTTGGTCAGTTTCAACTTTAAACGTTGGATCTTCAGCAACCATTTTACCGATCGCAATACCCATTTTCTCAGTTGAACCTTTATCTTTAGGAGTTACAGAGATAGAGATTACTGGTTCTGGGAATACCATCGCTTCTAGGATGATAGGATCTTTAGGATCACATAAAGTGTGACCTGTTTGAACGTTACCTTTCATACCTACGATAGCAAGAATGTCACCAGCTTGTGCTGATGTTAGTTCTTTACGCTCATCGGCTTGCATTTCACACATACGACCAACACGCTCAGTTTTACCTGTAGCAGCATTAAGGATCGTATCACCTTTTTTCAACGTACCAGAGTAGATACGGATGAAAGTAAGGGCACCAAAACGGTCGTCTGAAATTTTAAATGCTAACGCTTTAAAAGTTTCTTCAGTTGAAACAAGTGCAACTTCACCAGTAGCCTCGCCTTCTTCATCTGTAAGCGGCTGAGGATCTACGTCAGTTGGACAAGGTAGGTAATCAACAACAGCGTCAAGAATTAGCTGCATACCTTTGTTCTTAAATGCTGAACCACAGTAAGTTGGGAAGAAGTCCATTGTACGTGTACCTTTACGGATACAACGTTTGATGTCTTCGATAGAAGGTTCTGTACCTTCCATGTAAGCTTCCATTAGGTCATCGTCTTGCTCTACAGCAGTTTCGATTAGCATTTCACGGTATTCTTCTACTTTCTCAACCATGTCCGCAGGAACATCTTGAATTTCGTAGTTTTCTGGAAGACCAGTTTCATCCCAAACATATGCTTGACGAGTAAGAAGGTCAACAACACCAACGAAATCATCTTCGATACCGATTGGTAGAACCATAACTAGTGGATTAGCATCTAGTACGTCTTGAGTTTGCTTAACAACGCGATAAAAATCAGCACCCATACGGTCTAATTTGTTTACGAAGATGATACGAGCAACTTCTGAGTCATTCGCATAACGCCAGTTAGTTTCTGATTGTGGTTCAACACCACCAGAACCACAGAATACACCGATACCGCCGTCAAGAACTTTAAGTGAACGGTAAACTTCTACTGTGAAGTCAACGTGTCCAGGAGTATCAATAACGTTAAAACGGTGATCTTTCCAGAAACAAGTTACAGCTGCTGACTGAATAGTAATACCGCGCTCAGCTTCCTGTTCCATGAAATCTGTAGTTGACTCACCATCATGTACTTCACCAGTTTTGTGAATTTGACCAGTAAGTTTTAAGATACGTTCAGTTGTTGTTGTTTTACCAGCATCAACGTGAGCGAAGATCCCGATATTTCTGTATTTTGATAAATCTGCCATTATGTTCTCTATAATTTATTTATTTAAAGATTCGCGCGGAGTATATCACGTTTTTTTGAGAACAAAAAAGAACTAGCTGACGATTAGACGGCATTTACGGTGTTTTTTTTCATTTAGATATAATAAATTCGTATTAAGGCTGTAAAAACCTAATAAGTGGCGAAAATGTTGTGTTTTTTTTCTAAAAATAGGCGTAATTATAGTCGAGTCTGTTTTTGATATGCCATTAAAAATGTGATTTAAAACTGCTTTAACAAGCTTGAATTGTAGTCATCAAGAGTAATGGTTAAGTTATTTTCTGCTATAAGATTATCTAATATTGCTATATCAGCCATTAAACCTTCCATCGTTAATGTATTGTTGTCTAAATTGTACTGTTGTTTCGATGCGGAATAATAGTAATTTAGGATAGTGATTGCATCTATATTGGTATTGCCACTGTCACTTAAGGCTGTTTTTATATGATGAAGTTTGCGGTAAATTTTATTGTTTTCTTGCTTTAGGTCCCAGACATACATGACTTCAACTAAATAAGAATGGCGGCGGATAAGGTTAAATACGACCAATAAGCTAATAACACCAAGGATCACGCCAGCTAAGTTTAGTTTAAAATTATTCTCGTCTGGCCCGGCAAAAAAATGAATTAAGACTTGGCCATAAAATAATGCAAACGCGATTAACACGGCTGTTGCGACAACACTCGCCATATTTAAGTGTTTACGATAACGAACTTTGTCTATTGGTTGTAATTTCATTTACTTTCCGCTCTTTAATGAAGAGTGAATATTCTAACAAATAAGGGCGTAAATAATAATGTTAACTTAGGATAAATGATTAAATAAATGATTAAATAAATGTAAAGTAATTAGGGTCGACAGAGTTGGGGGTTGTTAATTTAGAATAGCAAGATGTTGTTATCAATTGAAGTACATTGCCTTATTTGCAAAGGCAATGTACTAGGATATTATTTAGTGCAGTTGCTACTTTTATTTATTCGCAGAACTAGCTGGACGACGGCGGTTGCCTTTGTTTGCTGTTGCACTTGTTTCACTACGCGGGCCAGTGTGACGGCGGTTTTTACTCGCAGGTTTGTGGCCTCGGGAATTTTCCCCAGAACGTTGACCGTCTTGGTGGTCCATTTTTGGCGCTTGAGGTTTCTTTGGTTTTTTCGCTTTTGGTGGGCGAATCCCAGGTGTTGTTGGAAATGAATCAGTAGGTGCAAAGCCTTCAATAACAATACGATCCAGATGTTTCTGTGTTAACTGTTCAATTGCGATAAGTTCTTTTAGTTCGTCATGGCAAACTAATGAAATCGCAGTACCTTCAGCGCCAGCACGACCTGTACGACCAATACGGTGAACATAATCTTCTGCTACGTTTGGTAGTTCAAAGTTAACGACTTGTGGTAGTTGTTCAATATCGATTCCACGTGCAGCAATATCTGTAGCGATAAGAGCTCTTACTTCACCTGATTTGAAGTTGGCGAGTGCTTTTGTACGTGCACTTTGACTCTTGTTACCGTGAATCGCAGCAGCAGAGATACCTTGTTCTTCTAAGTGTTTTGTTAATTTGTTCGCGCCGTGCTTCGTTTTTGTAAATACTAACACTTGTTGCCAATTTTCATTTTTAATTAGCTGTGTTAATAGTAAGTGTTTTTTCTTTTTATCAACCGGGTGCATCCATTGTTCAACAGATTTCGCTGCCGCATTACGTGGTGTCACTGAAATCTCAACGGGATCGTTGATTAAGCCTTTAGCAAGTTGGCGGATGTCATCAGAAAAGGTTGCTGAGAATAATAAGTTTTGACGTTTTTGTGGTAGCACCGCAAGGATTTTACGGATATCACGTAAGAAACCCATATCAAGCATGCGATCGGCTTCATCTAATACCAAAATTTCTAATTGGTGAAAGCGAATAGCGTTTTGATTATATAAATCTAATAAACGGCCAGGTGTTGCAACTAAGATATCAACACCACGACGTAAACGCGCCATTTGTGGGTTAATTTTAACACCACCAAATACAACTGTTGATGTTAAACGTAAGTGCTTGCTATAAACTTCAACGTTTTCTGCAATCTGTGCTGCTAGTTCACGTGTCGGCGTTAAGATTAATGTACGTGCTTGATTGGCACGTGGACGTGGGCCTTGGCTTAATTTTTCTAAAATAGGTAGAGTAAAACCAGCTGTTTTACCTGTCCCTGTTTGTGCCGCAGCCATTACATCCCTACCTGACAGTACAGCTGGTATTGCTTGCGCTTGAATTGCCGATGGTGTGTCGTAGCCTTTTTCTGCTACAGCTTTTAGGATTGGTGCGGATAAACCGAGGTCGGTAAAACTCATATAGTGTCTCTTTATTTATGTAGTTGCTAGTTATGGGCTAGTGTTTAGTATAACAGCGGTGCTGCAGGGTACATGATAGGCCGACTAAGTGCAAACAGGATAATTATAGTCGGTCTGATGTATTAATAGGGAATAAGGCTGTTGACACTAAACCTGAAGTCTATATAATTAGCCGCAGCTTTAAGGTTAGTTTTATGAATGAATTCCATTTCGAAGTTTTTTTAGTACCTCGTCCTGTTTTATCATAAGTAAGTAGTAACACTTCCAGCAACACCGGCTTTATGCCACTTAAATTACTCGATAAATAGGATTACTATTATGTCTAAAATTACTGGTACAGTAAAATGGTTCAACGAAACTAAAGGTTTCGGTTTCATTCAACAAGATAACGGTCCTGACGTGTTCGCTCACTTCAGCGCTATCGAAAGTGACGGTTTCCGTACACTTTTAGAAAACCAAAAAGTTGAATTCAACGTTACTGACGGCCAAAAAGGTCCTCAAGCAGAAAACATCGTAGTACTTTAATTCTTCTGAATTAACAGTTACTAAGATTGTTAACTTAAATGGATTGATGATGAATCAAAAAGTTTAAGTATAAAGGGCATGTTCTTCGGAGCTTGCCCTTTTTGTTTTATCTATTATAACCATTAAAGGTATGCCTGTGAGCCAAACTGATTTTTCTTCTCTAAATTTACGTCCAGAGCTTGTCTCTAATCTTGAGTCTCTCGGTTATGCCGAAATGACACCTATCCAAGCACAAAGTTTACCGAGTATCCTTGAAGGTAAAGATGTAATTGGCCAAGGTAAAACAGGTTCAGGTAAAACAGCTGCTTTTGGTTTAGGTTTACTTCAGCGTTTAGACGTTGAGCGTTTCCGTATTCAAACGTTAGTACTTTGTCCTACACGTGAATTAGCAGACCAAGTCGCGAAAGAAATTCGTAAACTTGCACGCGCTATTCACAACATTAAGGTATTAACGCTGTGTGGTGGTATGCCATTTGGCCCACAAATTGGTTCATTAGAACATGGCGCTCACATTATTGTTGGTACGCCAGGTCGCGTATTAGATCACTTAAACAAAGGCACGTTACGATTAGATAATCTAACAACATTTGTGCTGGATGAAGCTGATCGTATGCTAGAAATGGGTTTCCAAGACGCACTTGACGCAATCGTAGAGAAAGCACCAAGTGATCGTCAAACATTATTATTCAGTGCAACGTTCCCGAAAAAAATCCAAGCGATAGCATCTAAAATCATGAACAATCCTGAAATGGTTGAAGTTGCAGCAACGCATGATGATAGCTCAATCAAACAGCATTTCTATAAAGTGAAAAACTTTGGCGAACGTTTAGATGCCGTTCGTGGATTATTACTACAGCATAAACCTGAATCAACGGTTATCTTCTGTAATACCAAGAAAGATGTGCAAGATGTTGCTGATGAATTAGGCCATTTTGGTTTTAGTATCATTGCACTGCACGGTGACTTAGAACAACGTGATCGCGACCAAGCGTTAGTGCGTTTTTCTAATAAGAGTATTTCTATCATGGTAGCGACTGACGTTGCATCACGTGGTCTGGATATTGACTCTCTAGATGCTGTGATTAACTTCCAAGTTGCGCATGACAGCGAAGTACACGTTCACCGTATTGGCCGTACAGGTCGTGCGGGTAGTAAAGGTATTGCTTGTACTATATTTGATGATAAAGAAGCATATCAAGTTGCATTATTAGAAGATCGTTTTGGTATGATAACGGCAGAAGCCCTACCATCAGAAAGTGTTTTAAATGAATCGCCAATGACACCTCCGATGGAATGTATCCGTATTGATGGTGGTAAAAAACAGAAAGTACGTGCAGGTGATATTTTAGGGGCATTAACAGGTAAAGACGGTATTGATGGCAAGCTAGTTGGTAAAATCCAACTGTTTGATCACTGTGCGTACGTTGCTGTTGACACTAAAGTTGCTAAAGCGGCGGTACAGAAAATTGGTAAAGGTAAATTGAAAGGCCGCACGTTCCGCGCTTGGATTGTACGTTCATTTAACGATTAATCGTTAATGCATCTGTCAGTAACGCTTTGCTTTATTTATTGCTTCGTTATTGACAGATATTATCATCATAATTTATTATCGCGATTATATAATTCTACAAATGAACGCCGATAAGCAGCTATGATTTTTGTCATTATTGTTTGAATTGTCATAACATCTACCTTTTTAATTAGTTTATCTAATAATTCAGATGAGAGATTATTATGTTACCTCCCTCCTTGTTTAAAGTGAATTATAACGCTCTACAATAATATTTATAGCGAAGTTTTTTCATCGTTAGGATTAGAAAATATAATGGTTATAACGTGCTAAGTTATAAGGTTATATAACCATGGTTTTTTATTTTTAGGCTGAGCATTTGATATGATAATTATTGGACGCCTATTTGACAAAGACGTCCTTTTAATGACTATTCAGGTAAACACTGCGCTAATAAACTCACCGGATGGATAGTTTCTAAGTCCGTGTTTTCGTCAATTTGCCATTTGCAGGTTTCACAATCGGTAATAGCAAAGTCAGCATTCGCCTGTTTAATCTGTTCAAATAAGCCTTTCCCTATTTTCATCGATACCTCGTAGTTTTCTTTTTTAAAACCATAAGTACCTGCCGAACCACAGCATTCACTGTTGAGCACAATAACGTTTAAGCCGGGAATAGTGCGTAACAATTCGATAGTGAATATAGCCAAACCACTGCGCTCTAAATGACAAGGTGTATGGTAGACAATCGTTTTATTTACGGGTTTTAATTCTGGCATATTGCCATTCATAAACTCGCGTAATAAAAATGGCGTGATGAATTCAAGCTTATTGGAAATCTTGCTGTTATCGACTTTTAATACATGTGGGTATTCTTGTTTTAAGGTCAACGAGCAAGTTGATGATGTTGATAGAATAGGGGTATTAAACTGTTCGACAGCTTCGGTCATGTGTTTAACATTAAACTCTGCATTTTTACGGGCTTTGTCATGAAAACCATTCGCGATTAATGGCACACCACAGCATTTTTCTTTCTTCAATAATTTAACACCGATATTTATGGCATTTAATACTTTAACTAAATCTTTCCCAAGTTGCGGATGGTTGTAGTTAACATAACAGCCATGGAAATAACTGATCTGGCGTTCAAACTGGGCTTGTGTATTGGCTTGTTTTTTATACCAATGTCTAAATGAACCAAATGAATATTTAGGTAAAGATTTGTGCTTATCAATCGCCACGGTTTTATCCATGATGGTTTTGATAATTTTCGAATCCGTGATCTTGTTCACCAAGGGGGCTACAGGTGTAGATAATGTACCGAATAAATCTGTGTGACTTAAAATGTAATCACGCATTAATTTGGGATTAAGCTTTTTCTTCTCAAATCTACCGCGTGCAACCGCAATAATATCACCGACATTAACGTTGGACGGACAAGCCGTTTCACAGCGCTTACAGTTAGTGCAAAGCTTTAATGCTTCATCGTAATACTCTGGGCTTTTTATTCTTAATCGTTCACCATCAGGGCCTGATTCTTTTGGTCCTGGATAATTCGGATTGGCTTTGGCAACTGGGCAGTATACGGTACAAATAGTACACTTGATGCATTTTTCAAAACGTGTTGATGCTAAGTCCATTATATTTGTCCCCTTATGCAAAGCTGTTGCTGGTTGGTTGTTGTGAACCGCTATTCACTATATGTTGTTGCAATAACTGGTTTACGGCGTGATAGGCGGTACTAATCGCAACACCACTACCAGAGCCTTCAGCGATAGGATCATATCCGCCTAAATTAGAACCTGCGCAAAATAGATTCGTGATGACTTTACCTTTTAACATTGGATTGAATATGGGATTAGTTTTGATCCCCAGTGATAAAAATGGCTGTGAATTGCAAGCAAAAAATTGTGGGTTGTACCATGTATTACGTGCATCAAGGTTGTTCATGTCCAAATCAAAAACAGGTTCTTGCAATTTGTTATGGTGGCCAATTAACCCCTTATTAAAGAAACTACCGGATGCGAAAATATAGTTGTCTGCGGTTAATGGCATGGTTTCTAAGTTACGGGTGTAAACGCGCTTAAGGGTTAACTCGTCGTTATTTTCTGCCATATCACCATGAGTGACTTGATCGCCTTTTAACAGCATTCCCCCGCGCTTGATGAATAAATCAGTCATTGTTTCTTCAAGGCGGACCCCTAGCATTGAAGGTGGCATAGTCGGCACTTCATGAAAGTTCAGGTTGGTTAATGCATGTAATTTGTTAAGGACAGACAGCCCCATACCATTACCTGTAATTGCGGGGATGATCACCAAGTCATTAGATGTTGCGATAGCCTTTAGCTTAGTTGCTAACGCTTCAACCTCACTTTCGTTACTTAAGATACGGGCAATATCAATCGAACGCAGTTCACAAGCATTACGTTTCAGTCCTGAGAATCCATCAATCGAAATGCTGGTATTACTTATTTCCACGTCTTTAAATTCAGGTGTTTGGATCAAATTATCCGTCATCATTTTGGCATTGAAATCGCGGAAATCATTAATTTGTACGACTACAATTCGCGTGATGGTATGTTCCGTTAGGCGCATTGGTAGCTGCTGCACATAAGGTTGCGATAACCAGGTCGATTTTAATGTGCCTAGTGGGGTGATACGCAGATGATTGTCACCATTGTCTTGCTGCAGTAATGAAATTCCAGCCTTGGTGAGCAAGTTTTTATACCATTCAAGCGATTCAAATACGGTGTTTTTACCTACCTTGCTATAAGGATGGCTAGGAAACTCATCGGTAAACTTGTCAAATATCGCAGCAGGATTACGAATGGCCTTGCCCGTTGGCGTATGCGAAAGTAGGTCGATAGAGCCTGATGAAAAGTGCAGGGCGCTTTGACCATTTGAAATGATAGCTGTTTTTAATCCAGCTTCGAGGCTGCGTAATCCCGCGGTATAGCCCGCAATACCACCGCCAATAATGATGCTATCAAATTTCATAATATTCCTTATCTTCTTGTTTTTCGCCTAGCTTGTTAATGTCTGTTGCGCCGAAAAGTCCTTCATACAGCCAATAGGTAAACTCGGCTTCTCGTAGTGCATCACCAAATAACACCGGCTTAATGCCTTTCCAGCGTTCTTCAAAAAACTGCATTAATAATTTACTTGATTCATGACCGCTACAGTTGGCAAAATCACAAAATAGGCTGGAAGCACGATAGGTACACTGTTCACCCTGACACGACCCCATCCCGAGGCGGGTACGTCTCCTTAAATCAACTAAGTTGGTGACATCGAGTTGTTTGATGGCGTATTCAATCTCACCAACTGACACCATTTCACATTCACAGACAATGGATTTACCTTTGGTGCTTTGGTCAAATGTGGCAACTGCATTTTCACCGTGACGGTGGGTGGCTGCTTTGGTTGTGAAGACTGTTTTTTGAGGTTTACTCTTTTTATTAGCAACAGAACCGGGTAGTGACTGTAAATGGGTTGTACAACCGCTGGTATTTCCAAGTTTACTGGCAATAAGATCGGTGGTCATTTCAGCCATTAAGCGGCTTGTCATTAACTTACCACCAAGGATACTGTTAAACCCAGCTAAACCATCGCGTTGTTCATGGTCTAATAATACGATACCACGGCTGATGTTTCGGCCATCACCACCTCCCACATCAACGAGGGGACGAACACCAGCATAAGCCCGTAAAACTCGGGTTTTTGCGAGTATTGGTGCCAGTTTTGCCCCTTCTTCAATTAAGATATTTACTTCTCTCTCACTGGTTTTTAGGGCATCGATATCTTTGTAATCAATTTCTTCAGAAGTGGTGCCAATTAACGAAATTGAATCGCCGGGCACTAAAATATCGGCATCGGCAGGTTTACGGCAACGGTTGATAACCAGATCATTAATGCGGTGTTCGAATACTAATAATGATCCTTTAGCTGGTAACATTTGCACGTTTAGTTCTGCGTAGTGGCAAATGTTTTTACCCCAAATTCCCGCTGCATTGATAACTTCTTGGGCATATACTTCAAACCGTTCATTGGTTCGAGTATTAATACATTTTGCGCCAATGATACGATCGCCAATGCGGATTAAGGATTTTACCATCGAATAGGTAAGCAGTTTTGCACCATGGTTTTTTGCATCTAATACATTCGATGCACATAAACGAAATGGGTCAAGGGTGCCATCAGGGACTTTGACTGCGCCGAGTAGACTTCGGTTTACATTCGGTTCAAGGTCGATAGCTTGTTGTGGGGTGAGTCTTTGTGTGTCGATACCAGCGCTACTGCACGCGTCAATGAAGGTACGTTGAAAATCTAGATCATCTTCTGGTAAGGTAATAAATAACCCGCTAGTGTCTTCGATACAGTGACTCGCGATAGCTTTGAGGATCTTGTTTTCTTGAATACATTCTCGTGCAGACTCGCTGTCAGTGACTGCGTAACGCGCACCGGAATGTAATAAGCCATGATTACGGCCTGTTGTACCTGAGGCGATATCACCTTTATCAAGCAGTATGCATGTTATGCCACGTAATGCGCAATCGCGCATAATACTGGTGCCAGTCGCGCCACCACCAATGATCAATACTTCGGTATTGAAACGGGTTATCTTTCCCATAATTCATCCATATATTCAGGTCAATTAACTACTTATAAGTATGAACTAGCTGGGTTTTTATGAATTGATCTTAATCATCAATGCTCGATATCGAAGTTGGATGTTGCTTTGTGTTCCTTTTCGAGCTTTAATTGTATTAAATACTCACCATTAAGCTTAATATAGTAAAAATATATGGGCTTTTAATTATTTACTCTAGCTTTAGTTTTTTATGTAGTATCTAGTTTTGTTTTCGTTATGCTTTAAATATACTTACGACTTATTAGATGTGATAGTTGAAATAAACATGGGAATTGAGGATAACAATGAAACGTCGAATGAATGGTTTTACATTAATTGAATTAGTTATTGTCATTATTGTGTTAGGTATATTAGCGGCAACGGCAATACCTAAATTTATTAATCTGCAAGACGATGCGAATCGCTCGGTGCTTAAAGGGCAGTTTGGTGCATTTGAAAGTGCGGTAAAATTATATCACAGCGGCTGGTTGGCTCAGGGGAACAGTGGTGCAGTTGAAAGTCTAGCTGGTTTTGGTGATGGTGATGTAAGTTCTACTGCTACTGGATATCCTTATTCTACATCAGGCGCATCAACTCTCCCTTTTACAGCTTGTGAAGAGCTGTGGACAGGATTAACTCAAACATCGCTAACTATTGCATATGTTGCTGATAGTGATTTAGCTTCAGCAAATGTTAATATTGCCTATACCTATAGCGTAAACCCGACTATTTGTATTTATCGAGCGTTACATTTTATCCAACGCGGACAGAAAGCATTAACGATGGATTATAACGTTGATACTGGTGAGATAATGATAAACGACGCTAGTTACTGAAATAAATAGCGTTAGTGATACCTTCACTTTACATCAGCGGACACAGCTTTAAGGATAGTGATCTTTATACTAATGTTAAATGGTTTTAAATTTATGATAAATAAAATCAATTAATACTTTTAATCGTACGGGTTGATAACGATTGCGATGATACAGCAGAAACAGCGGTACATTCGGTGAGTGCCATTGTTCTTCATGCGATGCTGATATTAAAGCAGGGGCTAAGGTATTTTCCTTAATCTCAGTGTCGCAATACAGCTCGGGTAATCGCACAATACCATTACCATTCTTAGCGGCGTTAATTAATGCACGACCACTCTTACAACTAAAGTTACCCTTCGCGTGTATCTCTACTTCGTGTATTGGTGCATTATTGTGTTGAAGTGATTTTTGATGGAAGCGCCAGCGCTTGATACTGCCGGTTAAGCAGTTATGTTGTTCTAAATCTTTTGGATGAGCTATAACAGCGTGCTTGGCAAGGTAATCAGGACTGGCTAACACCTGTACTTTTATGTCAGTGAGCTTTCTAGCGACCAATCCTGAATCTTCTAACTCCCCCATGCGCACGACCAAATCAAAAGCTTCTGCAATCAAATCTACACGAGGACTACTAAAGTCGAGCTCAACTTCAATATTAGGGTACTGTAAATTAAACTCGCTGATAATTTTCGTTAAGATATCCTCACCAATTACCCCGCCAACACAGTTAATACAAATGCAGCCTTTTAATTGTTCTGTATCATTTTTGGCTGCTATCACGGCTTGGTTAATCGTTTGCAGCGAGCCAAGACATTGCTGAAAGAATTGTTCACCAACAGGAGTAAGACGCTGTGCTCGAGTTGTGCGGATAATCAATTGCACACCTAACTGGTGCTCTAGCTGTGCGAGTTGACGTGATACATGGGCGCGAGATGACTGTAGAACTTCAGCGGCTTTGGTAAAGCTTCCTTGTTCAGCAATAGTTACAAAAGCGCGTATATCAGCAAGAGAAGAGTTACTTTGCATATTATGCCTGTATTGATTAAGTGAATAAAAATAAACTTTTTTATTGTAGCTTAATACGTAATAGTTATGTTCTTTATTGTGTATATATCAACAATAATCATTTCTATATACTCTCTTTCATCCACTCAGAAGCGCTTAGATCTAACATTGAGATATTCGTTTTTGGGTATGAATATAATCAAAAATAGAGAGTATATGATGATGAAAAAATTAGTCGTGATCACAGGTGCAAGTTCAGGTATTGGTGAAGCTACAGCGAAGCGTTTAAGCGCCGCTGGTCACCCGTTATTATTAGTTGCTCGTCGTGTTGAAAAGCTAGAATCGCTAGATTTACCAAACTGTTTATGTGAAAAAGTAGACTTAACGGTTCACGCCGAATTCCACGCTGCACTTGCTAAAGCTGAAGCATTATACGGTCCAACAGATCTATTGATTAACAATGCTGGTATGATGTTATTAGGTCAAATTGATACCCAACCTGCTGAAGAATTCAAAACCATGTTCGATATTAATGTGATCGCATTATTAAACGGCATGCAAGCAGTTCTTGCGCCAATGAAAGCCCGTAATACTGGTACTATTATTAATATTAGTTCAGTTGCAGGTCGCAAGACATTTGGTGCGCATGCTGCTTATTGTGGTACTAAATTTGCGGTACACGCTATTACTGAAAATGTTCGTGAAGAAGTGGCAACGTCTGATGTGCGTGTAATTACTATCGCCCCAGGTGCTGTTGAAACTGAATTGTTATCACATACAACTTCAGAAGACATTAAAGCGGGCTACGAAGAGTGGAAATTAACGATGGGTAATATACTTACACCTGGTGATGTAGCACGTTCAATTGAATTTGCTTACGCACAACCACAAGATGTATGTATCCGTGAGATCGTATTAGCAAGTACACGTCAAGAACCTTAATAGATATCTATTACCACGACTTGTTTGAGTGGTGTTATATTTTAAAAGTGCGAGTAACCCGTTTCACAACGAATAAACAGATTATTCGCACTTATTTCATGCTTGAAGATGACATTGTTTAGCTAAGATAAAAGGAGCTATACAATTGGAATAAACTTTACATTAAGGATGATGTGAAATGAAATTATGGATATACAGGCCTGCGCAACTGCTGGATGCGGTGCGAAATTATAAATTATATGCTGATGGAAAATTTGTGACCTATGTGAAACGCGGTCAACGTTTTGCTATTGACGTCCCCGATGATACTCAAATCTTGCAAGCCAAACTCAGTTGGTGTTCTAGTCAACCCATCTATACGAACGATCTCTCCCACGGTGCTGTCACTGTTAAAAATGCCTTTTCTCATAACCCGATACTTGTTCTATTTTGTTCTACTCTGTTCGCAACATTTGGACGTAAACATTATTTGAAACTGGTTATTTGATGTGAGCGGATTTATAGATAGAATAACTTGCGCGACCTAAATGAAAGCAAGTTATTCACATCATCCTGACTGAACAACATTAACATTAAATCGATACTCTGCAATCTCATCATACGCTTCCCGCTCACTTTTCGTGTTTAAGACCTATAGTTAATACTGACTTAACTGACGTTATCGTCTGTGTTCGTCACTACCATTGTTCTATTGTGTGAGCTATGCAACAGAATATTGCTGATGCTCATCGGAGGAGAGCAACATGATATTATCAACCATTTAACACGGACTATAAGATTGTCATTGTTATCGAGAGGCCTAGATAAGGCTTGGCTTGTCAGTATTTATACATTTATACATGTTTAAATTAATTCTATATACGAACGACGTTAAAAGTGACTTTAATACTTGAGAGGACTTATGAACAGGGTGATGACCTACGGTGTCGATATAAAATAACTATGTTAAAACACTGCTCATCTTTAAAGTATATTACTTGCCATTATTGAATTAAATATGGATAAAAGCCTTAATGTGAATATCCATAAAGTATTATTCACCTTAAATTACCGTTCCTGTGTTAATTAAGTGTTAAGTTTGTGATCGAGGTCAAATAGTTGTTAATGCTTTTGTTAATCGATTGTTGCTGCGTAGATGTTGTATAAAAATTCCCTTATGATTATTTTGTGTTCCCGAATCAGAGAAAATAACACTTTCAAGTGGTGCTTAGCTGCTTAAAACTGATATTTGCAATAATAAAAATAGACAAGGAAATTAATATGAAGGTTACAAAAATAGCTTTAATACTAGGTCTAGCATCAACATTACCGAATTTAGTTAATGCTGCTACATTAGATAAGGTGATGAAAAAAGGCGTATTGAACTGTGGTGTATCGACAGGGATTCCAGGGTTTTCAGCTACTGATTCAAAAGGTGTTTGGAAAGGTATCGATGTTGATTTTTGTCGTTCAGTTGCGGCTGCCGTATTAGGTGATGCATCGAAAGTTAAATTTATTCCACTGACTGCTAAAGAACGTTTTACTGCACTACAAAGTGGTGAAATCGATGTGCTAGCACGTTCATCTACTTGGACTGCAACACGTGATACTTCACTTGGCTTAAACTTTGCGGGAGTGAATTATTATGATGGTCAAGGTTTCCTTGTTAGTAAAGACCTTGGTGTAACGTCAGCGAAAGAGCTAGATGGTGCTTCTTTCTGTATTCAAGCGGGTACAACAACTGAACTTAACCTGACTGACTATTTCAAATCAAACAACATGGAATATAAAGCCGTTACATTTGATACATCAGGTCAAACAATTGATGCATTCAAAAAAGGTCGTTGTGACGCAGTTACATCTGACGCATCTCAGTTATACGGTTTAAAAATCAAATTAGACAATCCTAAATCAGCAGTCGTATTACCAGAGATCATTTCTAAAGAACCTTTAGGCCCTGTTGTTCGCCAAGGTGATGATGAATGGTTTAACGTCGTGCGCTGGACCATGTTTGCAACACTAGAAGCAGAAGAACTAGGTGTAACAGCAAGCAATGTTGATAAGCAATTAAAATCAGCAAATCCATCTGTGAAACGTCTATTAGGTGTTTCTGGTAAAGCCGGTGAAAACTTAGGGCTTAAAGCGGATTGGGCTTACCAAATTGTTAAGCAAGTTGGTAACTATGAAGAAATGTTCGAGAACAACGTAGGTAAAAATTCACCTCTTAACATTGATCGCGGCATCAATAATTTATGGAATAAAGGCGGCTTAATGTACGCAATGCCAATTCGATAAATTAATACCTTAGTCACTTCATCTTAACAGCACTATATGTTGAAGTGACGTCGGTATATCGGGGGCTTAGCCCCCTTTTTAAAAGGTTTATTTTGTTATGAATAATTCAAAGCTCCCCCCGACCTCCAACGGTTTATTTAACAGCCCACAAAATCGCGCGATTATTTTCCAAGTGCTTTCTTTGGCTGTTGTGGTTCTATGCATTTTTTACTTCGTTAACAACATGTTTGATAATGTAGCAAAAAGGGGTATTACTACAGGTTTTTCGTTCTTAGGTGAAACTGCTGGTTTTGGTATCAGTCAATCGCTTATTCACTATGATGATACAAGCTCCACCTTTTTAGATGTATTTATTGTTGGTTTATTAAATACAATTCTAGTGGGTGTTATTGGTATTGTTTTAGCTTCAATTATTGGCTTAATGGTTGGTATTGGTCGTCTATCATCAAATTATTTGATTGCTAAACTGTCACTGGTTTACATTGAAACATTCCGTAATATTCCTATTTTATTACAGATATTGTTTTGGTATAACGTGGTACTTGCTACGTTACCAAGCCCACGACAAAGTATTTCTTATTTTGATTCTGTCTTCATTAATAACCGTGGCTTAATTATTCCAGATCCGATCTTCGAATCGGGCAGTAGCTTTATTCTTATTGCGTTTGTTCTGGCGTGTGTCAGTGTCGTATTTCTTGCTAAATGGGCGACTAAACGTCATGACTTAACCGGTGAAGAATTTCCTTTAGTGAAAGTATCTTTGGCTATTTTAGTCTCAGCTCCTTTACTTGTATTCTTTATTACGGGTCAACCAATCAGTGCTGAATATCCGGCATTAAAAGGGTTTAATTTCAAAGGAGGGGTTACCATAATCCCTGAGTTACTTGCGCTTATCTTTGCGTTAAGTATCTATACCGCGACTTATATTGCAGAAGCTGTACGTGCGGGGATTGAAGCTGTACCCCCAGGTCAAAAAGAAGCGGCAAAATCATTAGGATTACAAGAACATGTGATCTTACGTAAAGTTGTTTTACCACAAGCATTACGCGTGATCATTCCCCCTGTTATTAATCAATACCTTAATCTAGTGAAAAATTCATCACTGGCAACTGCAATTGGTTATCCGGAAATTGTTACCTTGTTCTCGGGGACGACGCTTAACCAAGTTGGGCAGGCTATTGAGATCATTCTAATGACGATGGCTGTGTATCTTGTTTTCAGTATTGTTATATCACTGCTGCTGAATTGGGTTAATGCAAGAATGGAAATTAAAGGAAGATAATATGGCTGTTTATACGATTAAAGAGGCCAAACCTGCACCTTCAACCACTAAGGGTGTTGTATTCTGGTTACGAGAGAATTTATTTTCTACTATACCTAATACACTGTTAACACTGCTTGGCATCTACTTTATCTATTCGACGATACCACCATTATTAGATTGGATGCTCTTTGATGCGACTTGGAGTGGCACTAAAGAGGAAGTGGTTAAAGAAGGTGCTCGCTGGATATTTATCATCGAAAAGTTCGATCAATTTATGTATGGGTTCTATCCTGAAGCCTTACATTGGCGTCCGAATCTGGTTGCTGTGTTGAGTTTAGGGCTTATATTTGTCGTGCCACGCATTGGTAATATTAAGATTAAACTTACGGCAATGCTATTGTACCCAATTGTATGCTTTATCTTGATCCGTGGTGGACTAGGACTTGAAGTAGTCAGTACTGAAAAATGGGGCGGCTTAATGCTGACTATTTTGGTTGCAGCTGTCGGTATCATTGCATCATTCCCAATTGGTATTTTATTGGCGTTAGGACGTCAGTCAGACAACATGCCGATTGTTAAAACCTTATGTGTTGGGTTTATCGAGTTTATTCGTGGTGTACCGCTTATTACTATTTTGTTTATGGCGTCGGTAGTACTGCCATTATTCTTTAGTGATGGTATCGAATTTGATAAGTTATTACGTGCGTTAATTGGTATTACATTGTTCCAAGCAGCTTATATCGCTGAAGTTATTCGTGGTGGTTTACAAGCTATTCCGAAAGGTCAATACGAAGCCAGTGAGTCATTAGGGCTAACGTATTGGCAAGGGATGATTTTGATTATTCTGCCACAGGCATTAAAGATCTCTATCCCGAATCTAGTAGGCTCTTTCATCTCGCTGTTTAAAGATACAACACTGGTACTTATTATTGGCTTATTCGATATTCTAGCAATGGTAACACTGACTAACAGTGATACCAGTTGGCTTGGTTTTGAAATCGAAGGGTACGTATTTGTTACCATGATTTATTGGGTATTTTGTTTCAGTATGTCGCAATACTCGCGCGTGATTGAACGTAAATATAATACCGACCATTAACAATTACCGTAAATTTTACAGTTTAAACTGACCATTTACGTAAGGTAATTGGTATAAGGAAGTATCATGTCAGAACAAGAATATATGATCAGCATGCAAGACGTTAACAAATGGTATGGTGATTTTCACGTACTTAAAGATGTTAACTTAAATATTAAGAAAGGCGAAAAAGTGGTTATCTGTGGCCCGTCAGGCTCGGGTAAATCAACTACTATTCGTTGCTTGAACCACCTTGAAAAATTTCAGGAAGGTAAGATTAGTATTAACGGTACTGACCTGATTGATGATGTAAAAATCGTACGTCATATTCGCTCACAAGTTGGTATGGTATTCCAGCACTTTAATTTGTTCCCACATCTTTCAGTATTGGAAAACTTGTTATTAGCACCAACTTGGGTGCATAAGAAACCAAGGCATGAAGCGATTAAAACTGCGATGTACTACCTTGAGCGTGTGAAGATTGCCGACCAAGCGCATAAGTTTCCAAATCAGCTTTCTGGTGGCCAACAACAGCGTGTAGCGATTGCTCGTTGTCTGTGTATCAACCCTGAGATTATGCTGTTTGATGAGCCAACATCGGCACTGGATCCTGAAATGGTATCGGAAGTGTTAGATGTAATGGTTGAGCTTGCAGATGAAGGTATAACCATGATTTGTGTAACGCACGAAATGGGCTTTGCTAAGAAAGTGGCTGACCGCGTTATTTTCATGGATGCAGGGCAAATTATTGAAGAAAATGAACCACATGAGTTCTTTGATAATCCACAATCAGATCGTTTAAAAATGTTCTTAGATCAGATCTTATCGCACTAAGCTAGTTGCTACTACAACAGTACTGACTGCGAATAGTACGTACTCAATAAGCCTTACTCTGCAGCCGTTGTTACAATGGGTCGCGGTAAGGCTTTTTTGATCTCGTTTTACTATACGACTAGAATACCTCTCACATTAAGATCCCTCCTTTACTTACTCTACTGAATAATTCTAATTGTTTAATCAATAGTGTGACTTTAATGAATGTAAAACCGTCTTTTAAGAAAAGCATGACTAAAAAAAATTATATATATTAATTAAATATACAATATATACTTTATAAATAACTTATGTATAACAACTTGTTATGTGTTTTATTTGTAAATTGAATTTATATTTTAAAAACTATGGGAATTGTCTTTTGAGGTAATAAGTGAACACATTAACGCACGCGAAGCTAAATGATATTAAACAAGGTTATAAGAAAAACAGAATGGCTTATATTCCAGGGGAAGAACTATTAGAAGTTCTTATCGGACTCGGTGCTAAGCGAGATGATATCGAAGAATTACAGCTGGTGAGCGAAGGCCTAGTAGATGATCCGACTTTGGCGTTTCGGCGTTCTAGAAGTGGGCGGTTTTGCTATGATTTAGATAAAAAAAACTGTTATAGAACAGAATTTCAGCCTTTTGTTTTATCGAAAGAGGAAGACTTTATTCGCCATGATTCAGGTAAAGATAGACACTTTAGAGGATTGAGTGAATCGTTACAAGATAATACGATTTTTAAAAGTTTACTTCTGTTCAAGCATTTAGTATGTCATGACATTGTCACCACTTGTCGTCCAAATATCGATTACGCCTCTAAAAAATGGGTGTGTACTGTTTTCAATTTACGCACGATTACATCTCCTGACTTAATTGGCGAACCGGCGCTAGAAGGTGTCCACACGGATGGTGTTGATCACACGATGACCACATTATTGGGACATCATAATATGGCAGAGCACAGTGCTAAGACTTTTATACATTCAATGGAAGAAGATAACTCACTTAGATGGCATGACGCGAATCCAGAGCTGATTTTAGATGAAAAGCAGCACAATCATTTTCTAGATACTTTGATCATTTGTGATAATGAACGAAAGCATAGCTTATCGTCGCTTGAAGCAATAGACACAATGAAAGAAGCGACAAGGGATATGCTGATATTTTTTACAAGAAAGCCATCAATGAAAGGCCATGTATCATACAAATATGATTCTTTGAACAAGCATCCTGATTACCCGATGGCGTTAAGCTTATTATGATGAACATAACCTATAAAACAAATACGTTTAACTTAAATGAAATAGCACCAATACTATTTTTATTGATGTGGAGTAGCGGTGCTGTGATGGTCAGAGTTGGCTTGCTTTATTCTTCAGTGTGGACTTTTCTTGCTATTCGAGCATTGATATCACTTAGTTGTATCGGTTTGATATATTTAGTCATGATAAAAATAAATAAGACACCATTGAAAGTAATTGCAATCAAAGACAAGATACAAATATGGATCGTCGGTCTTTTACTTCAGGTTTTGTATTTGTCGTTTTATTTTATTTCAATCGATACGGGGATATCTCCGGGACTTGTTACTTTAATATTGGGGCTACAACCGTTACTGATCCCTATATTCTGTAAGCATAAGTTGGACAGTACTAAAGTTGCGCTGCTAATGTTAGGATTTGTCGGATTGAGCATTGCTATATTAGGCACAAAAGACGTAGAAATGTTGGCCCTATCAGGGATACTGTTCGCTGGATTAGCATTACTCTCTATTACGTTAGGTACAATCAGGCAGGGTAAACTCGAGGTAAACCTTGTACAAGCGATGTTTTACCAGAACCTATTGTCAGCTTCTATTTTTGTTGTTATCGGCTACATTAATGGCTGGCAGGTTACTTGGACAACGGAATTTATTTTTTCTGCTCTGTGGATGAGTGTTGTTGTATCTGTGGGTGCACTACTCTTACTCATGTATATGATCCAAAGAGAAAGTTCAGATAGTGTAGGCGTACTATTTTACGCGATTCCAATACTCACCTTTCTATTTGACTATTTTTTGTTTGATGAAAAATTAACGTTAGTTACTTTTATCGGCATAATATTGGTTGCGACTTCTGTGGTGTTATACCGTAAAAAAGCCGTTCTTCAATCGACTTCTAACACTTAATGCGGTAGTTTTTAGGTGACTGACCATAGTGATTTGAAAAGCAGCGTGTAAAGGAAGATGGGCAGACAAATCCGACTTCTTCTGAGATGCGAGTAATTGGTAAATCGGTATTATTTAGCAAAATTTTTGCTCGCTCCATTCTCATCTTTGCAAGGTATTTTAGTGGTGTTAATTTAATGTTTTTATTGAAGAGGAATTTAAATTGGGTTGGACTTAGGAATGCAACTTGCGCAAGTTCATCAATAGTATAATGTTTAGAAATATCCTGATTGATATATTGAATTGTGTTTTTGATTCTAGAGTCAATTTTGCTGCTTAGATCTTGCATGTCGAGTATATCGAAGAGTAATAATATCATTCTTTCCTCGACGGAAGGGGTTAAATGAAATTCTAATTGATTTTCTACGAATTTCACATAGTTATTTGCGGCTTCACCCAGTGGAATGATGGTGTTCAATTTATTTGGTAGTTCGTTGACATCAATGATCAGAAAGCGAAAGTCTTCTCTTGCTCTAAACTCATGGTAACAGCCCGCTTTTATCACCACGCAGTCCCCATATGAGACACTAGCTGTTACCCCATTCAGTTTTAGATCAATGAATCCACGAATCGGAATCAGTATTTGATGATGCTCATGAGTATGACCTTTGGCATATTTGCTGTATGTCCGTATTGTGATTTTCTTGTTCATACTTTGATCCTGAATCAATAAACAACGGTTTAACTTTATCATCATAGCCACTGTATCAATATTTTCATTCATTCTCAATTTATTGATTTTTAACTGATATTTAAAATGGTGTTATTTTTAGTTATAATGTTTATTTATAATTCCTTATGAATGAGCGCGTGTAATCTATGGACATTAAATCATATGCTGTAGAATGGGTGATTGAGATTGCAGACTTGTTTCATCAATCTGTTCACGCGATTGATCCTTCGGTATATACCCCAGAACAGAAAGAAGCTTGGGCTGCAACCCCTCCTGACTATGAAAAATGGTCCCTACGACTAGATGAAAAAAGACCGTTTGTGGCTATCGTCAATGGGTGTGTCGCTGGTTTTATCGAACTGGATGCCGATGGTCATATTGATTGTACTTACACACACCCAAATTTTCAGGGGATGGGTGTCGCGTCTGCACTTTATGAGCACTTACTTACGGAAGCAAGACTTAACAATATCGAACGTTTATATGTTGAGGCATCATTTATTGCTAAGCCGTTCTTCGAGTATAGGGGTTTCTTTGTAATAAAGAGAAATACCTTCCAACGGAATGGTGTGACTTTAGTTAATTTCACAATGGAAAAACGTAACTTAAATAACAGTGACTCAATGTGAGGCATACTTTTGAGGGAATAAAATGAGAATATTAAACGGATCATGTTTATGTGGAAAAGTGGGTATTGAAGTACCTGATGACTTTGATTATATGGGTAACTGTCATTGTTCTGAGTGTCGTAAATTTACTGGTTCAGACTACTAAACCTAACTTTCATATCTTTGTCGCTTCAAAAGCGCCATGGCTTGATATTAATGACCAGTTAAAGCAGTTTAAGCAAGGTCCTGTTAAGTAATACTGATATAAGCGTTAACTATTGTATCTATCGAGGTTTAGATGAATTTTTTAATTGAACAAGAAATCGCGCTTCATCAATATGAAGTAAGACAGAATAAAGCTGACATTATACGCCTATTGCATCCTGAATTTAGAGAAGTTGGAGAGTCGGGAACGAGTTACGATTTCCAAAGTATTAATGCCATGATGGAAGAAGAGCAAGCGTCAAACGGCTATATCCATTCTCAAGACTTTGAATGTATTAATTTAGAGGCATCCGTGCAAATGCTGCTATACAAATCAGCATCGGTTGATGAATTAGGAATCAAAAGCCATTTTTCGAAACGTGTATCTATTTGGGTATTAAATGGTGTTCAATGGCAATTGAAATATCATCAAGGTACTCCGTGCGATTCATTCTGAATTACCACATATTAAAGTTGCAGATGGTAAGGGTAAAAAGCTCGGCCGCACGCTTATCAGACCAACTGGTATTACTGAGGTGCGAGATTTACTGGTTATCATATAGTAAAAACCCAGCAATCATAAGCAATTGCTGGGATAAAACACAGATTTTGGCAGGGATGATAAGCCTTACACGTGGGGACTAGTGTGACGTTTATCTTTTGCTATGTTTTATATTTGCGTGTTGTCTGCTGCAGTTGGCGCTGGAGTACGAATTAAATGGTCAAATGCACTTAAACTGGCTTTTGAACCTTCACCCATCGCAATAATAATTTGCTTATAAGGCACTGTGGTTACGTCACCGGCTGCAAATACACCTGCAACAGAGGTTTCACCTTTGGCATTCACTTCAATTTCACCACGAGGTGATAAAGCAACACCACTGCCTTTTAAGAAGTCACTGTTTGGCATCAAACCAATTTGTACAAAGATACCAGCAAGTTCGATCTGTTTTTCATCACCAGTCGCACGGTCTACATAATTAAGTGCAGTCACTCGCGTACCGTCACCGATAACTTCTGTGGTTTGTGCTTGTTTAATTATCTCAATATTAGCCATACTGTTAGCTTTGTTGACGAGTACTTGATCGGCACGTAAGTTATCTGCAAACTCAAGTACAGTCACATGTTCAACAATACCTGCTAAGTCGATTGCGGCTTCGATACCAGAGTTACCGCCACCTATCACGGCTACTTTCTTACCTTTGAATAACGGACCATCACAGTGTGGGCAGTAAGCAACACCTTTGTTACGGTATTCTTGTTCGCCGGGTACGTTCATTTCTCTCCAACGTGCGCCTGTTGATAAGATCACACTGCGGCTTTTTAATATCGCGCCACTATCGAGTTCAACATGAATATAGCCATCGGCTGTTTTTTCTGCACTGACTAAACCACTCGCTCTTTGTTCGTTCATGATATCCACGTCATATTCTTTTACGTGTTCTTCAAGTGCTGCAGCGAGTTTAGGCCCTTGGGTTTCTTTTACCGAAATAAAGTTCTCGATAGCCATTGTATCCATAACTTGGCCACCAAAACGCTCTGCCACGACGCCAGTGCGGATACCTTTCCGTGCTGCATAAATTGCAGCTGATGCACCCGCTGGACCACCGCCAACGACAAGGACTTCGTACGGTTCTTTTTCATTTAATGCGATAGCTTGTTTTTTTGCTGCGCCAGTATCTACTTTTGATAATATTTCCGTTAATGAAATACGACCTTGGGTGAAGACTTTTCCGTTTAAGTAAACACTTGGCACTGCCATGATATTACGTTCAGCTACTTCATCTTGGAACGCTGCACCGTCAATCATGGTTGTTTTGATATTTGGGTTAGTTGCCGCCATCATATTTAATGCTTGCACAACGTCTGGGCAATTCTGACAGCTTAATGAAATGAATATTTCAAAGTTCATCTCACCTTCAAGGTTGGCAATTTGTTTAATCAACTCAGCATCTAGCTTCATAGGGTGGCCACCACTGTGCAGTAGTGCCAATATCAGTGAAGTAAATTCGTGCCCCATCGGTAAACCAGCAAAACCAATCGCGGTTTGTTTGATAGGATTGATTACCTGCATAATCGGCTTACGCGTGCTCGCACTTTGATCTTCAATCACGATAACTTTTTCGCTCAATGAAGCAATGTCATTTGCTAACGTATGCAATTTTTGCGCGGTATCACTGTCATCAAGAGTCAGCACAAGTTGTACTTCTGTCTTTAAGTTTTCTAAATACGCCTTTAACTGGGTTTTCATATTTTGGTCTAACATAGTGACACCTTTTAAATTCTGCTTATGGCTAGATGAGATACGTTTATTGGAAACGCTATTAGCAATTTGGTTAATTTAAAAATCTATTTTCTTACTTACTTCATTAACAGCGGCTGTGGTATTGGTACAGAGATGTTCATCGAAAATGTATTTTTAAATGACCTCAGCGACGCTAAGCGATACTGAGGTCGTCTTATTTTTATTTATCAGTTAATCAATCTTTAAAGTTGCCTTTAAATTAGATTTTACCTACTAGGTCTAGTGAAGGAGCAAGTGTTGCTTCGCCTTCTTTCCATTTAGCTGGGCATACTTCACCTGGGTTCGCAGCTACATATTGTGCAGCTTTAACTTTACGCATTAAGTCTTCAGCGTCACGACCAATACCTTCTGCAGTGATTTCCATTGCTTGGATAACACCTTGTGGGTCAACGAGGAACGTTGCACGATCTGCAAGGCCTTGACCTTCACGCATTACACCGAAGTTGTTCGTAAGGTTGCCAGCTTGGTCACCTACCATATAGTAGTTGATTTTGCCGATAGTGTCTGAACTGTCGTGCCATGCTTTGTGAGTGAAGTGAGTGTCAGTTGATACTGAGAAAACTTCTACACCACGTTTTTGTAGTTCTTCGTAATGGTCTGCAACATCACCTAGTTCAGTAGGGCAAACAAAAGTGAAGTCAGCTGGGTAGAAGAAAAATACAGCCCATTTACCTTTCACGTCTTTTTCTGAGATCTCTACGAATTCGCCTTGTTTGAAAGCGGTTGCGTTAAACGGTTTAATTTCAGTGTTGATCATGTTGTCATCCTATTAATTAGTTGATTACTGGATTGGATTCTTATTGCGAATCCATGAGAAGGATTATGGGATAATTAGGTTTATAGGTAAAGGTGATTGAATCTATTAAATCGATAGCTTAAATCTATCACTTGTTTTAAACATGATTAAGCGGCATGATATAGTTCGTGATTGGTGTGATGCGCATTAATTGTGGTCTTATTAGAAATAGAGATAATCGAAAATGAATCGTAATATGAAAATAGAACTTGCACACATGGATCATTTAACTGCCTTCACATCTTATATCGATGAATGTGTGGATGATGGAATTATCCTCTATGAGTTTATCTTCAGTAATTATGAAGGTTATCTTAAAAAGCGTATTGCTTACGCTAAAGGTGAAGAACTACCGAAAGGTTGGTCACCTATTACTACTTACTTCTGTATCGAGAATGACGTTATCCTGGGATCAATACGAATTAGGCAGGGGACTAATGCTTATATCGAGGACTTCATTGGTCATATAGGCTACGAAACGCGACCGTCTGCTAGGGGGAAAGGAGTCGCTAAGTTTATGCTATCGACTATTCAAAAGGTCGCACTTACTGGTGATGTGATGATCTCTTGTGACCCGACAAATCTCGCTTCGCGCAAGGTAATTGAAAGTTGTGGGGCTCGATTTATTAACGAATACTATTATGAAGCAGAAGTTCAACAAGTGCGGAGATATCAATTATCTTCGGCATAATCTATTTCTTAACTCACATTTTGAATGTGGCTTGGTTAAGTTATATTAAGTGGTGGATTAGAGTCGTTAAGTATTGCAATTAAAAATCAAATTGCAGGCCAAAACCATAACCTACGTTTTCTTCATACATCACGCCACTTGCGACTAACGCTAGGTTTGGCAGTAGATGGGTAACGAGCTCCGCACTGTATTCAATTTCTGATTCGTCACCGATATCGATATAAGCTGCATCAATAATAAATTCTAATTGATGACTGAATTGCATGGCGAGACCTATAGCTGCATTAAATCCGAATTCACGGTCAAAATCATCATTAGTAACGGAAATTGAATTCGATTTAAGTTCGACTTCTTTACCAAATTCATAAATAGCACCACTTTCAATCGTGAGGTCAATTTTAGGTAATAGTGCCAACCGTGTGCCCATATTGAATACGGCTTGCATCGACGTTGTTTTCATTGAATTTTGTGCATCAATAATCATTTCTTTGCTTAAATAGTTGAAACTTGTTCTGCTAAAGATATAAGGGCTGATTAAGTTGGATATATTGATCTGGTACGTTTTTAACGGGTCATCAGCATCTTCAGCTGTAATTTCTGTATAGTTGAGTTGGTAATAACTATAACTAACTGGAGTATAATTATTATTGGCAAAAGCAGCACTAGAAAATAGCGTGGCTAATGTGAAGTACAGATATATTAGTTTCATTTTACATTCCTTGTTAAATGAGCTAAAAAGTCGGAAGTTTATTTTCATTGGTTATAGTATATCGATAAATAACTTCGCTAAAGTATGAATAAATAAGGAATTTCTGGTTATTGTAATTTAATGAAATATTGATATTCTGGATGAACAACGAGTTAAAATAAAAGTGTGTATTCTTCTGACTACTCGCTATTTATTCATATTTAAAAGGGATTTTATGAATATTAAACAAGCCTCACTTGAAGAGTTAAATGATCTGGTTAGTTTATTTGATCAATATATGGTGTTTTATAAGCAACCTTCAGCACCGCATAAATATCGCCTATATTTAGGTGAGCGTTTAATGAATAACGAAGCGACAGTCTTTATTGCTTATAACAAGGTAAATGAAGCAATGGGGTTTGTCCTTAACTATCATTCATTTTCGTCGGTATCACTAGGTAAGACTATTGTATTGAATGACTTATTTGTTGCCGCTGCATACCGTAAACAAGGTGTCGCTAATGAGTTGATTCACCGTGTGGTGAAAGAAGCGAAACAAATTGGTGCAATTCGTGTTGGCTTGAATACCGCACAAGATAATTTTTCGGCGCAAGCACTGTATGAAAAACTGGGGTTTGTAAAAGATACGGAATATTTTAGCTATAATTTAGCCGTCAAATAACTACTGCACATCATAATCTACCGCGCATCCATTATCGTATTTGAGTTGATATCGAAAGGTTAACTATTAGCCTTTCTTTCTTCTATTAAACCTTTCCTCAATGTTGAACCCACAAATCTAGTATTAATCTATTAAAGTTTACTCATCGTGCTAATCAAAGACCTAGAGTTTTGTTCTAATACTTTGATTTAAAATGTTTTATATACTCAGTTTTATGGTTGATATTGGTTGTATAAAATACTTTATGTGACATCTATCACGCAAAGGCAAGTGTTAATTAGTGTATTCTATAAAATTCAAGTAGTTATAGTTTTTGGCTTGTGATTTTTATGGAGTTAATATGCTGGCATTCTTTTTATCTGATATCAATTTAGCTTATACCATTGCGATTAGTATCGTATTTATATTTACCGTAATTGAAATATTAGGGTTACTCATTGGACTAAGCCTATTGGACATGTTCGATAATATCTCGCCTTTTAATCTTGATGGCTCGGCTTCTGTGCAAGTGGGTGGTTTTACCACGGCGTTAGACTGGTTATGCCTGAGTAAATTACCCTTATTCATTTGGTTAATTTTGTCATTTACCTTATTTGCTATTTCAGGCTTTATACTCAACTTTACCGCTATATCGACGCTGCAGTGGCACCCTTCATTGTTATTGACTGGACCAATTAGTGTATTTATCACCTTCGTTTTTCTACATTTCATCGGGGCTAAGTTGGTCAAAGTATTACCACATCGTGACGCATCTGTAACATCAACTGCAGAGTTCAATGGCAAATTAGCCCGTATTACGATAGGGACTGCAACGAAAGGCAACCCCGCAGAAGCGGTACTTATTGATGACGTTAATCAAAAGCATTACTTGATGGTCGAGCCTGCTTACGAACATGAAATGTTTACGCAGGGTTCAGAAGTTGTTGTGGTTGAAAAGCTGACAACGAGCTGGCTTGCGATCCCATTTAACTGACTTGAAAATAACTAAGCTGTAAATCATTAATCAATAAAATTACCATTCACTTTTAGGAATATTATCATATGGAATTATCAGAAAATCTCACGTTCACATTAACCATGGCGGGCATTGCCGTTGTTGCATTACTGACAATCGGTCTTATTGTTGCCAAGTTGTATGTGCGCTCAACCAAAGAAGTGGCTTTTGTGAGAACGGGAATGGGTGGCGAAAAGATTGCTAAAGATGGCGGAATGTTGGTGTTACCGGTATTGCATGAAACCATTCCTGTCAGTATGAATACCTTACGCATTGAAGTAGAAAAAATTCAAAAAGATGCATTGATCACCAAAGATCGTATGCGTGTTGATGTAAAAGCCGACTTCTATTTACGTGTTGCACCGACTAAAGAAGGTATTTCAATGGCGGCGCAGACACTTGGTCTTAGAACCATGCGCGTGGAAGAATTGAAAAAGTTAATGGAATCTAAATTTGTCGATGTTTTACGTGCTGTTGCGGCTGAAATGACGATGACAGAAATGCATGAAAAGCGTTCTGACTTTGTGCAAAAAGTGCAGCAGAGTGTGATGAATGATTTAGAAAAAAATGGACTGGAACTTGAGTCGGTATCGTTAACAGGGTTTGATCAAACTGACCTACAATACTTCAACAAAAATAATGCCTTCGATGCTGAAGGTCGTGCGTTACTTGCTCAGATTATTGAGCGTAAACGTAAAGAAACCAATGACATTGAGCAAGAGAATAGAATTCTTATTGAGCAACGTAATGTACTTGCAGAGAAACAATCATTAGAAATTGAACAAGAAAAACAGAATGCACAATTAAACCAAGAGCAAGTTCTTGAAATGCGAAAAGCAGAGCAACAGGCGACGATTGTTAAGCAGCGAGAGCAAAGAGCACAGGAAGAACGTGAAGCTGAAATCTCAAAGCAAAGAGCAATTGAAGCTGCTGAGATTGAAAAAGCTAAATTCATTGAAACAGCGGAAATTGAAAAAATAAAAGTATTAGAGCAGTCTAGAATTCAACAGCAGCGTGACATTGAGGTTGCGATGCAAGAAAAGCAAATTGCAGTTGCGGTTAAGTCTGAAGAAGAATCTGCAGCGCGTGCTAAAGCGGCGGAAGCAGAGAAGAACAAAGTAGAAAAAGAAGAAGCTGTTATTACTGCACGTGAAGTTGCGCAAGCAAACCGTGACAAGCAAATTGAAGTTATCGCGGCAACGAAAGAAGCCGAGCGTGAAGCTGTTGGTATTACCGTTCAAGCACATGCGGGAAAACAAGCTGCAGAAGATAATGCTGAATCAATTTTAATTGAAGCAAAAGCATCAGCGGATGCGTTAAAACTGAACGCTGAAGCAAACGAGAAAGTGTATGCAGTTGAAGCTGCCGGTAAACGTTCGCGTTATGAGGCGGATAATCTTTTGAGTACTGAGCAGATAGACCTACAAAAATCATTGGCTATTTTACAAGTACTACCAGAGTTAATTGCCAATGCGGTTAAGCCATTAGAGAATATTGAAGGCATCAAGATCTTGCAAGGGTATGGTGGCAATAACGGTCACAGCATTACTGGTGTTGGGTCGAATGATGAGCGCTCATCTGCGCCACAAAGCCTATCTGAGCAAGTCACTATGGCGGCATTAAATTATCGTGCTAATGCACCGCTGGTGGATAATATGCTTAAAGAGATTGGACTCGTTGATAAAGAAAATGGTTCGCTGGAAGATTTACTGACGGGTAATCATAATCTAATCAAACAGTCGGTGATTAAAGCACCAACTAATGATCCGGTAAACAAGTCGGACAGTGATATCGGCTAATGGAATACCGAACTTAATTATTGGTTTTTTGTATCCCCTTTATTTCACGATAAAGGGGATTTTTATAGCTAAATACCCATAACGGTATGGCTAAATATAGAGATATTACTTTGGTTATTTAATCAATACTGTTGCTAATACATCAAATAAAGCATCAATTTCGTTGGTGGTATTGTAATGCATAAAGCCAATGCGGATCACTCCACCTTTATCTAAGATGTCTAGCTGTTTACATAAGCCAATCGCATAGAAATGACCATTCCAAACACACATATTATGTTGACCAAGCAGGCCAGATACATCTTCTGGTGATGCATGATCAATACGGATAGAGAAGGTTGGGGTACGCTCTGCTAATCGGTCTATATCATTAATTCCATACAGGGTCACGTTGCTGTATTGTGCTAGCTTAGCAAGGAAGTGTTGGCTTAATTTTTGTTCATGGATTTGGTATAGCTCAAAACTTTGTACAAGCCTTTCACGTAACGGTAGTGCTTCATCACCTGCATGCGCAAGATATTCAACGGCAGCGCTAAATCCAGCTAGCGCTTCAAAACTTTGTGTTCCAGTTTCAAATCGACCTGGCCCTTGGTCTGTAGCGGGTTCTACTTTGTATGGTGATAAGGTGTGCAACCACTGAGGGGCCACGTAAGCGATACCTACGTGAGGACCAAAGAACTTATAGGCTGAACAGGCGAGGAAATCACAACCTAATGCTTGTACATCAACAAGTTTGTGTGGCGTGTAATGTACCGCATCGATATACACTTTAGCACCCACTGCATGAGCCGCTTCAATAATTGGCTTCACGTCGACCAATGAGCCTGTGGTGTTTGATGCAAACGTTAAAGCCACTAATTTAGTTTTGTTGGAAATTAACGAGATTAAATGTTCGCTGTCTAACGTGCAATCGGCTTCATTAATACGAGCTTGATGCACTACTGCACCTTTGTCATCCGCAGCTTGCTGCCACGTTGATACATTTGAATAATGATCGAGAGAAGTAACGATGACTTCATCACCCGTTTGCCAATCACGGCTAATCGCACGGCTTAATTGGAACGTAAGTGACGTCATGTTCGCACCAAACACGATATTATCTGGTGATTCAGTATTAAGTAATGCTTGGCCGCTTAGGCGTGCGTCACGCATCACATCAACGGTTTTTTCACTTGAAAAAAAACGACCGCCAAGGTTCGAGTTATATTTACCTAAATAAGCAGTCATTGCATCAAGCACTGATTGTGGAACTTGTGAGCCACCAGGACCATCAAAAAAGTACACTGACTCGCCATTTACTTGCTGTTGTAAAGCTGGGAAAGCTTGGCGGATTGACTCAATACATAAGTTCATAGGTTGTTCCTTTAATAAATTTCTTGTTACTTTTGCATCTTCTATTTATGCAAAGAGTAATCTTGTTCTCTGAGTGTGAGTGATGTTTTGGTTGCTGCTTTTATAGATCAAGCGGTGAAAACAAATACGTCGCGTAGTCCGGTTGCATCTTGTTGATCTGGAAGTGTTTCTGTTACGTAGTGGTAATAGCGACGATCATTAAAAATGATAAATTGGTTTTCTTCTAACGTGGTGCTCATGTGTGGATGCTGGTCAACTGGCGATGAAAATATCTGTGTAAATGCACCAGCGATGTTATCTCTTTTTACACAGAAAATACCCACAAAATCAAAACCGTCTTGATGGATACCTTCGGGTGCTGGTGACCCAGACTGATCTTGTGAACAAACGACACGAATCTGGTGAACACCAATCGGTTGTTTTGTGGTATCGACGTTTGTTCGTTCAAGAAATGCATTTAATAAATTTTGAAAATCAGGGTGCTGGTCAAGTGCTGATGAGATGTCCTCGAACTTGCGCTCAACATTACCGATAAGACGGTTTACATCAGATGACTGCATGAAGGTACTTGTATCTAATTTTTTAAATTGCGTTTCGGTCTTTTGGTATTGAGAAAATGCGCGGAATCGACAGTTACTTTCAAGGTAAGGATCTGCACCTAAATTATTAAAAAAATCACCTAAGTTTTGCGCGCAGGTTGAGGGTGCTTGAAATGCTTCAATAAGAAATGATCCATTCATGGTGTAAATCCTTGGTTAATCAAATGTAGATAATGTGCTGATTATCCGTGTATGGCGATTACTTTCAAGATAGGAACTGAACTTCAAACGTATATTTTACAAATGACTGAATGGCGGTTTCGGATTGAAATTAAAGTGATGTTTTTTGATTTCACTTTGAAGTTATGTATTGTTAATGTGTATTTTTTCAGTTTTAGGTTTATTGCTTTATAAAATTGAAGTGATAGCTGGCGCACAAAAAAGACGAAGAAATAACAAACTATTTCATCATTTGTTTAACAATCGGTTCTGTTTTATAAGGGGATACACACAAATTGGATCTAATTTGTTAACCAATCTCTGTTCGTGCGTTATTTATTAGACAGCTTAATGCTACCTCGTTGAACTTGCAATCATTAGTAATAAAGCGATTAGCTTAAATAATATTGATGTGAAAAGTAATGATTTCTCAATATTTGCACTGAAACGATTAGGGCGTTAATCGGTGCAAAAAAGCCCAAGCATACTCTACTTTCTAGGTACGTTTACTTTTCTAGTTAAAAGTAAACTTGGGCTTCATTTTTATCTAGCGGCTAATTAAAGTTCGTTAACGAACTCAACAGCACGACCGATGTAGTTCGCTGGCGTCATTAATTTTAATTCCGCTTTAACTGCATCAGTTAGCTCTAGTGTATCGATGAACTCTTGCATAGTAGGACCATCAACACGACGACCACGTGTAAGCTCTTTTAGCTTTTCGTATGGTTTTTCGATGCCGTAACGACGCATAACTGTTTGGATTGGCTCAGCCAGAACTTCCCAGTTACGATCAAGGTCTGCACGTAGCGCTTCTTCGTTAAGTTGTAATTTACTTACACCTTTTAACGTTGACTCGTATGCAATAACAGAATAACCGATAGCAACACCAAGGTTACGTAATACCGTTGAATCTGTTAAGTCACGCTGCCAGCGAGAAATCGGTAATTTTGCAGAAAGGTGATTGAATAATGCGTTAGCAATACCAATGTTACCTTCTGAATTTTCAAAATCAATCGGGTTAACTTTGTGCGGCATTGTTGAAGAGCCAATTTCACCAGCAATTGTTTTTTGCTTGAAGTGACCTAGGCAGATATAACCCCAGATGTCACGGTCAAAATCAAGAATGATTGTGTTGAAACGTGCAATTGCGTCATACAGTTCAGCGATGTAATCATGCGGTTCGATTTGCGTTGTGTACGGGTTCCATACAACGCCTAGGCTAGAAACGAACTCTTCAGAGAATTCATTCCAATCAACATCAGGGTAAGCTGAGATGTGTGCGTTGTAGTTACCTACAGCACCGTTGATTTTACCTAAGATTTCAACATTAGCTATTTGTAGCATTTGACGGCGTAAACGTACAACAACGTTAGCAAATTCTTTACCCATCGTACTTGGCGACGCAGGCTGCCCGTGAGTACGTGATAATAATGGTACAGCAGCATATTCTTTTGCTAATACTGTTAGGCTATCGATAAGCTTTTCACAGTAAGGTAAAAGAATTGTTTCACGTGCTTCCGTTAACATTAACGCGTGAGACAAGTTGTTGATATCTTCCGAAGTACAAGCGAAGTGGATAAATTCAGAAACGGCATGTAGTTCTGCGTTATCAGCCACTTTCTCTTTCAGGAAGTATTCAACTGCTTTAACATCGTGGTTTGTTGTGCTTTCAATTGCTTTAATACGTGCAGCGTCAGCTTCAGAGAAGTTATCTGTGATGCTGTTTAATGCAGCGTTAGCATCAACGCTTAGCGCTGGTACTTCTGCAATCGCGTCACATTCAGCTAGTTTTTGTAACCAACGAACTTCTACTTGTACACGGTATTTGATTAGACCAAATTCACTAAAAATTGAACGCAGGGCTACTGTTTTGCTACCGTAGCGACCATCGACCGGGGAAACAGCTGTTAACGCTGATAATTCCATTACTTACTCCTGGGTGTGTTTAGGTTAAATTCGAGCTAATTGTTGTTTAGCTTGCTCTACCATGTGTTTACGATTGAAAACTACTTGGCGACGTTTACCGCCTGTTTGTCGCCATAACACTGCTGAGCGAATACCGGCGAATAATACCGCACGGATCTTATCTCTCACCAATGTTTGTTGTAGGAAACTTGAGGTTCCTGCAATTTGGATTTTGGTGCCAAGTGGACTGATTAAGTCCACATAAATTGACGCCATGTTACTTAAAATTTGTGCATCCGTTAGCTCATAGTGATGAGCTTGACGTTTCACTTGTGAGATACGTTCACCTAACATACCAAGAATGTCATTGCGTTTCGCAAGTTTACGCTCTAACGCAACAAGACCAATCATGTAGCGTGTTAATGCGCTATCTGGCCCTGTAGATGTATTACTTAGCTGTGCCACTAGGGTCTTATAACCGAGTTCTAGGTTTTCGTATTCGCCATAAACCTCGATAGTTTGGCTTGGATCCGTTACGATCACACAGCGTAAAGTATTACTTAATTGTGTATCATCACAATTGCCAGTTGTTGCAAGTTGGTGTACAAGTGCAGCAGCCTGACAAACGCCAGCAAAGGCTATATTTGATTCTTGGAAGTTAGTTGACACTGTTAGCCCCTAATTTGAACATCAATAATTGCGCCACCTAGGCAAACGTCATCAAGGTAAAATACCGCTGATTGACCTGGGGTAACCGCAAGTTCAGGTTTATCAAAAGTTACTTCAATTTGGTCTTCGCCGATTGGAGTCACTAAGCAAGGTACATCCGTTTGGCGATAGCGTGTTTTTACAGTGCAACGTAATGACTGTGTTAATGGTTCACGACTAACCCAATGGAGTTGCGATGCCATTAACCCCGTCGAGAATAAACGTGGGTGATTGTGACCTTGTGCCACAAGCAATACGTTACGCTCCATATCTTTATCGACTACATACCAAGGTTCTTGGCTATTGTTGTTTTTCATACCGCCGATATGGAGGCCTTTACGTTGACCTAGTGTGTGGTACATCAGACCTTGGTGTTCACCAATTTCTTCGCCATCAACACTTTCAATTTTACCTGGCTGTGCAGGGAGATATTTGCTTAAAAATTCAGTGAATTTACGCTCCCCAATAAAGCAGATACCAGTACTGTCTTTTTTGTTTGCTGTTATCAGGTCTTGTTCTTCAGCTATTCGACGTACTTCTGGTTTTTCTAATTCACCCACAGGGAACAATGAACGTGAAACCTGTATATGATCTAACGTGTATAAGAAATAGCTTTGGTCTTTATTGCTGTCTAAGCCTCGTAACATTTCAAAGGTGCCATCGGCTTTTTGACGACGGCTAACGTAGTGACCCATGGCAATATAGTCAGCAGCAAGTACTTCTGATGCAAACTGCAGGAATGCTTTAAATTTGATTTCTTTGTTACAAAGAATATCTGGGTTTGGTGTACGACCCGCTTTGTATTCAGCTAAGAAGTATTCAAATACGTTATCCCAGTATTCAGCAGAGAAATTAATAGCGTGTAACTCGATACCTAATTTATCACATACTGCTTGTGCGTCTGCTAGGTCCTCAGCAGCGGCACAATATTCATCATTATCGTCATCTTCCCAGTTCTTCATGAACAGGCCTTCTACTTGATAACCTTGCTGTTGTAATAGGTAAGCAGAAACAGATGAGTCAACACCGCCGGACATGCCAACGATTACTTTTTTAGTACTATTTAACGCTTTAGTACTGGCGTCGATTGTATTATTTGTCATAGGACCTTTTAATTACTCTTGTAGTAATGCAAATAAAGTTAAAGGCTTTTTTGCTAATGTATTAAATATATAACTGAAATAGGTGTTCTGGCCACAGTTAGTTTCTGTTCTTAGGATCCTAAGATCCAATCGCGCGAATTTTACCATGAAGGCTAGCGCAAAAACAGACTTTGGTACTAATTCATCATGTTAATACTGCTTTCAACTAGTTCACCTGGTTGGATGTTATCCAACGTCCAAGGACCAATGCTATAGCGGATCAAACGTAGGGTAGGGTGTCCAATGTGTGCTGTCATACGACGTACTTGACGGTTGCGGCCTTCTATTATGGTAATAGCTAACCAAGTGGTTGGAATATTTTGACGTTCACGAATTGGCGGTACACGTGGCCATACCTTAGGCTCTGTCATTATTTCAACTTTAGCTGGCAGCGTTGATCCATCTTTTAATACCACGCCGTAACGTAAATCGTTCAGTTTTTCTGGACTTGGTTCACCTTCAACTTGGACCCAATAGGTCTTTTCTGTTTTTTCACCAGGTTGAGTTAGTTTTGCTTGGAGGCGACCATTGTTGGTTAACAATAATAACCCTTCGCTGTCGCGATCTAGGCGACCAGCTGCATAAATATCCGGCACCTTGATATAGTCTTTTAAGGTTTCACGGTTGTCTGCATCAGTAAACTGAGTTAGTACCATGTAAGGTTTATTGAATACATACACTTGTGTTGGGCCAGCGTCTTTTGGTTTAGTATGTTGTGGGCGATTGCTTTTACCACGTGGTTTTACCGTATTGGAGTAGCTGATTTGGCTCTTTTTAGCCTGTTCAGATGGGCCCTTTTTTCTACCTAGAGTTAGTTTTGGTTTTGCTGGTGCTGGTTTTGACATGGTATCGCTAATAATTAAAATGCTTATGAGGCAATTGTAGCAAATTTTGAAGGGCTATTTATAAGGTAATTTAATTTAGATAAATTTAATAAAGGGTAATTTAATTAGCGGCTAAAACACATTGGTATGAAAGCGACTAATGTTAGGTATTTTTGTTAGGTTCAGCTTACGGTAAATCTGTTTAGGGTGCATAAAACTCTGGGGGTAATAGTGGTTTTAGCCTGTCAGAGAGATACATAGCTCCTTGTTTTGTTATATGTACTTCATCATAGTAAAATGGCAGGCCAGTTTTATCGACGACATTACATTTTTTAACTGGGCAGAATGCGTAAGTCATATTAATAAATTGATAACCTGCATTCTGATTTTCACGGAAGAAATCATTATTTTTAATATTCGTTTCAGGTAGTGATTTGAACACGAGTTCGCTTACATTTTGATCATCTTTAAAGGCATTAACCATTATAATGGGCAGTGGTTTGTGCATACCTTTATTACCGATAATGTATATTTTTACTTGTGGATTTTTTTGTTTTATCTGTTTAATTGCGTCGAGATTATAGTCTAAAGACCAATTACGCCAATTCATCGCAAGAAAAATAAAGTCTGCATTGACTAAGCGAGAGTCAGCGGTTATTTTTCTGATTTTTGCGGCACATTTACGTAACTTTTTCTCGCCGATATTAATCCTATCGTAGAGCGCATTTAATGACTTAGGTATGTGGTAGAAAACGCCACATTTGGCTGATATCTTTTGAGCCATAAAATTAATTCGGTCATTATTAATGACACTTACTTTCTCATTGATGACATTAACAAAATCTGCAGATTGAGAGTCTCCGATAAACATAACATTTAATTTATCGTTATCAATTTTGTTCTTTTTTAATGTGTTCATCATTTGCCAAGTATAAAGTTCACCTTTATCTGATTGGTCTAAATTGGCGGCAATAATGTGTTTCGGCATACCTGATATTTGATATAACAGAAAGGGGGTCGATTTATAAAATACGACAAAAGCCAAGGTCGTTATTAGTGTAAAAGCAAGTGTGTTTTTTCGGTTTTTAAACTGATTTTGTTCAATGAGATAATAACTAAGTGCACCAAAAACCACAGATAATGCTATGCCAATTGGCACCCAGTTATCCAATTGATAATACACGCCATAGACCGCAATAGGCCAATGCCAGAGATAGATTGAGTATGACCATTTTCCGAGGGCTTGAAATAATCTGTTATTAGTCAATATACTCGTTTCTCGGTTAGTCAGTATAATGAGATAGGTACCAAATACAGGCACGCAAGCCACGTAGCCCGGCCAAGGCGTCATTTTAGACGTAAGCGTAAATGATAATAACATTAACGTAATACCGATAACTTCGAGTACTCTTTTTTGATTTTCGTGTAATTTTATTGGGTAGAAATAAGCGACACCGCCTAGCAACATTTCCCAAGTGCGGGTTGGGAGAGAGTAATAAGCGAATGTCGGCCACTTTTCTGTTGCTATAACGCAAAAGATATAGCCTAGGATAGTCGCTACGATTAATAGGCGTTTTAAATTTTCGAGAGACAAATAGCGTTTTAAAAACAGCAGTATAATGGGATATATAATATAGAACTGCCATTCTACGGACAATGACCAAGTATGCAGTAACCATTTCTCATAGGCGCTAGCATCAAAGTAACCAGACTCATAAAAATAAGTAATGTTTGATAGAAAAGTGATGCTGCTAGCGACATGCTTACCTAAGGTTAGATAGTCAAATGGCGGTAATATAAACCAAGTAACAAATAATAATGTGAAGCAAAGGGCTGCGAGCGGGGGAATTATTCTATTTGCTCTGCATAAATAAAAATCAGCTAAATTTAATGAATCTGTGTTTAATCCGTTAAAAATAATACCAGTCATTAAAAAACCAGAAATGACAAAGAAAATATCGACACCAGCAAAACCTCCGGGCGCGATGCTCGGATTAAAATGGAACAATACGACAGCAATAAGTGCGATTGCTCTTAACCCATTTATATCGTTTCTAAATTTTACCATGCATACCTTTAGACGTAATTGTCGTGATCTTTGCTTCCTATTTATCGCAACATTTGATCCTACGTCATAGTCACCTTTCATATACTATTTTAAATCACGATTTCTAAAAAGAAAGCTTTAGTCACAAGAGACATCAAAATTATGATGAGGAATCGGAGGAATATATTTGCGATATATTAATTGAATGTGGCTAGTGTCTTTAGAATATAAAAAGTAAAAAGCCCGCAATAGATTAATCTATTGCGGGCTGAATATACGTAACGGTTATTACTTAGCTAAGCGCAGTACTCAGTAAATCATTGAATGTTTTACTTGGGCGCATAATTGCTTCTAATTTAGTTGGGTCTGCGTTGAAGTAGCCACCAATATTGACAGCTTTGCCTTGAACTGAATTTAGCTCTTCGACAATTTTTTGTTCATTTTCAGCAAGACTTGCAGCTAAAGGCGTAAATTGTGCAGCGAGTTCTGTGTCTTCGGTCTGTTCAGATAAGCACTTAGCCCAGAACAGAGACAGATAGAAATGACTGCCACGGTTATCTAACTCACCTGTTCGACGAGACGGTGACTTACCGTTGTCGAGGAGCATTTCAGTTGCTTGATCTAGCGTTGAAGCAAGTACTTTAGCTTTAATGCTGTCTGTTTTCTTCGCTACGGCTTCTAGAGAAACGGTTAACGCAAGAAATTCACCGAGTGAATCCCAACGTAAATGGTTTTCTTCTACTAACTGTTGTACGTGTTTTGGTGCTGAACCACCTGCACCTGTTTCAAACAAGCCACCGCCCGCCATTAGCGGAACAATAGACAGCATTTTAGCACTTGTACCTAGTTCCATAATTGGGAATAGATCGGTTAGGTAATCACGTAAAATATTACCTGTAGCTGAAATTGTATCTAGGCCACGAACAACACGCTCAAGTGTGTAACGCATCGCACGTACTTGTGACATGATCTGAATGTCTAAACCTTCAGTGTCGTGATCTTTAAGGTATTCATTTACCTTAGTGATCAGTTCATTTTCATGCGGACGGTAGCGATCAAGCCAGAATACGACGGGAGTATCGGAATCACGTGCACGAGCTACTGCAAGTTTAACCCAGTCGCGGATTGGTGCATCTTTAACTTGACACATACGCCAGATATCGTCTTTTTCAACGTATTGGGTCATCAGTACTTCACCCGTTTCGATATCCACGATACGTGCTTCGCCTGTTGCTGGTGCTTCAAACGTTTTGTCGTGTGAACCGTATTCTTCGGCTTTTTGTGCCATCAAACCAACATTTGGTACGCTACCCATAGTGACTGGATCAAATGCGCCGTTGGTTTTACAGAATGCGATTATTTCTTGGTAAATACGGGCGAACGTTGATTCAGGGATAACGGCTTTAGTATCTTTTGGACGACCATCAGCACCCCACATTTTACCGCCACTACGGATCATCGCTGGCATAGACGCATCAACGATAACATCGTTTGGCGCGTGTAGATTAGAGATGCCTTTATCGGAATCAACCATCGCTAACTCTGGACGATTAGCGTGACATGCGTGTAAATCACGACGAATTTCTTCACGTTGTGAACTTGGTAAGTCAGCAATTTTGTCATAAAGGTTAGATAAACCATTATTTACATTTACGCCAAGCTTTTTAAATAACTCATCGTGTTTTGCAAACGCGTCTTTGTAGAAAATTCTTACCGCGTGACCAAATACAATCGGGTGAGATACCTTCATCATCGTTGCTTTTACGTGTAGAGAAAACATCATGCCTGTTTCGTAAGCATCTTGCATTTCTTGTTCGTAGAAATCACATAGCGCCGTTTTACTCATGTACATGCTATCTATAATTTCGCCATCAAGTAATGCTATTTTTTCTTTCAGTACGATACTTTCGCCAGTATCTGTAAGCAGTTCCATTCTTACATCGCGGGCACGATCTAGCGTTATTGATTTTTCGCCGTGGTAAAAGTCACCTTCACGCATATGTGCAACGTGAGTTTGTGATGCTTGGCTCCATTTAGCCATTGAGTGCGGGTGTTTACGGGCGAAATTTTTAACTGCTTTTGGTGCGCGACGATCTGAATTACCTTCACGAAGTACAGGGTTTACCGCACTACCAAGTGCTTTCGAGTAGCGTTGTAGAAGTGATTTTTCTTCGTCAGTTTGTGGATTTTCTGGCAGGTTTGGAATGTTGAAACCTTGAGATTGTAATTCACTAATAGCTGCTTGTAACTGTGGTACTGATGCACTGATGTTAGGCAGTTTAATAATGTTAGTGTTTGAATCTTGTGTCAGACGGCCTAATTCACTGAGGTTGTCAGATAATTTTTGTTCTTCAGTTAAATAATCTGGAAATTCGGCCAGAATTCTGGCTGCAACAGATATATCACTTTTAACGATATCAATTCCCGCTGTTGACGTGAATGTTTCGATAATAGGTAGAAGTGAATAGGTTGCTAATAACGGCGCTTCGTCCGTTAATGTATAGATAATCGTTGAATTTTTGTCAGACATATTATTCCCTGGATTACTAGCGTATTGTCCCCCTGTTACAGTTCGGAACATCGTCTGCTAGCGTCTTTTAAATAAGAGCAGATTCTAGAGGGATTGAAAATTGTTATAGCTAGGTTGCAGAAATCGCAACAGCTGTTATCCTAGCAGATGTTCCGTATCTACTATTTTTAATAGTATCATAAAAATCGTATTATCCATCTTGTTTAACTTCAAAATACTTGAAATCATACCACTTTGTAACTATTAGTAACGCCAGTGTTTGTCATGAAATCGCTATGTTTTCATATTCATTAAAACTAAAATGTGGGTTACTAGTAACTATGTGTTAACGAAAAACCTACATTTTTAGAGACTTGCTGTAAATTATATATATATAAGTTTTTTGTATAAATAGAGCTGTTAACGATTTTTATTCTTAAGTAATTTACTTACATAGGGTCATGAAATTAAAAAATTAGTTTTTGTGGAATAAAATGC
>NZ_FPLG01000041.1:0-2155 GCF_900120065.1 Moritella viscosa | reverse complement strand
GATCTTTATCATCGCCTTAGAGTGATCGTAGCAAAAAGACACTTAGTTGGCCAAAGTGAGTTGTCACACGACGATTTTGCATTGATGCTGACCGTACCCTTTGCGTTTTCTGCCGAACAGATAGGGCCAGCATTCACAGATTCATTCAAGGCGCGGATTTTGCAAATTAGGATGAAGAACGCGGCGGATATGGTAGCAAAGTTAGATGGCTTGTTTAAACCGATTGACCCACAACAATATTTTCCTGTGATGTCAGTACTTGGGAATGCCATTTTCGGACGTATTTCAAGTTTGGCAGGTGCCCGTGAGAAGTTGATTGAAGATACTGTTGTTGAAGTCCTAAAAGAACATGGTCTAAGACGCTTGGTCGCGCAATCCTTATATGATGTTACAACGACTCAGGGAGGAGAAAACCTACCAGCAGTGTTCAGGGAACGTCTAGCGTTCAGTCGCGCAGGTATCAAGAAACCTGATATTCTGATCCTTCGAAATGCATTAGCTAGCCATGATGGTGATACCCGTGATTTGACACGCGAACGTATTAGTGAATTGATGCCTAACACTACCCAAATTTTCATTGAGAACCAATTCCATAGTCCAGAAAATTATGACTTGTTCGTCGAAATTATGGATGGGCGCATTGATGGTATTGCACGTCAAGATGATCTTCAAGATGAAGATACGCGCCAGGATTTGAATCGAAAATTATGTGTGGTTGCGCAGGCTGAATTATTTGCAGGGCTTGATCGAAAACAACAACGCCTGCTCGCATTTAGTGCGCAATGGCAGAAAGTAGAAGCCGGAACCGTGATTTTTAAAGCAGGTCAAGAAGCAGATGCTTCCTATCTGTGTGTTAAGGGTTCATCTGGATTATACTGGCCAGAAAGTCAGGGCGAGCAACACTTGGTATCAGAAATTTTGCCTGGACGATTAATCGGGGATTTGGCTCTCATCAATAACGAGCCACGTCTATTAGACTTAATTGCAATAGAAGACAGTGTATTTCTACGAATCGGTGCCACCGAGTTACGGGCTGTGATCGAAAATGATGCGATGGTAGCGACAAGCTTGCTGCACTCAGTGGCCGGACACCTGTCGGAAACGGCGACAAAACTACGAGCTATACGCGCATTTGCTGCTGAACGAGGAGTCGATTTAACTGAATTCGATCAGCGTTAAGTGAGATATATTAGACGGATGTTCAACAAGGCAATGAAGTAGACTAATTCAATAAGGTTATTTTTTACAACCTGAATAGTCTCTGATCTAAAGTGAGTACAACACTTATGTTGCTTTCAAAAGAGGAAAACTAAACTTGATAGATGTGTTACAGGACTTTAAGCAGCTCGTTTCAAATGGTTATTTTTGTATCCACCCACATAGTTGGTTAATAGCCCAGGCAAAAGGCCGTACGCTACCTTACGATTCTGATATTAGATTCGGTAATATAGAGTATAAAGGCAAAAAATTTCGGCGTGGTATTTCTTTGGATACTCTCAAAAAAATAGAGAAGAATGGAAAAGAAAACTTCTACTTGTGTGACAAAAACACTACTGAAGTCTATAACCGTGAAATGAAAGCCATGGGTATGAACGAACATTCTATAAATTGCACTTTTGAAGAAATGTATTCTGAATTTGAGTCAGAAATTTATTTGGGTTCGGGTTGTAGAGCCGATCTGATATTCAAAAGCTTAATTATTGAAGTTAAGAAGTTAAATGCTTGGAAACATGCCCTCGGCCAAGTACTGTCCTACCGCTATCATAAACCAAATCATAAATGCGTGATTCTACTCTTTGGAAAACCTGAAATCCCACAATACATTGCAGATATTAATATAATTTGTAGTTATTATGATGTCGCGGTACATTATTTATCTACTGGCAGTAAGAATAATACTGTTTTGGCTGAGGTGTACCGTCTTAGTAATACCTTTGACTAACTCACCGCTTTTTCCTTAATGAAAAGGCTTAATGCTGTAAACAGTTTACTTTTGTTCGTTCTGGCGGTGTTAATTTTTCCATACTTCAGTCATTCTAACCGACAGCTTTGAAGCTTAAGTTGTAACTCACTTGTATCCGATAACTGAGTTAGAACAAGTTAGTTACAACACGATAAATTAAGCTAATTCAATATCTATCCAAGTGTAGTGCCC
>NZ_FPLG01000106.1:0-12118 GCF_900120065.1 Moritella viscosa | reverse complement strand
AAAGGCGTGCCTTCTCCTTTTGTCACCTTCAATTCATAGTTCGCTTTTTGAGCAAGAAAGTCACCATTTTGCTCTTCAGTCGCGGTGATAACCGTATCACCAACACCAACCATAGTAACCGCACCCGTATCACTATCTACCATCGCCACACTTTCTAACGACGAACTGTATGTAATAGTGCCACCATTACCGCCCTTTGCTGCTTGTGCAAAGTTATCATCCATAGTTATCTTTACATTACCACCAAAGACTAAAGGCTTACCGACTAATGCACCTACTAGTTCAGTCTCATTAGAAGACTCTTCATCACCTTTCTTTTGTGTCCCCGTTAAAGCAGCTGGAGTTACCGAAAATCTGATTTTTTTATTGTGCTCTAATATTGTCAGTCTATAGGTTAAGCCCGTTGCTTTGTCTATTGCTTCACCATCGGCATACCACTGATAGATAGATTTCGAGGCATCTTTCTTATCACCATCTACGTCCAAATACACATAAGCAGCCGTCAGTACATCACCCACTGTTGGTGATATTGCTCCTTCTGGAAGCTTGATATTGACATTGCTGACAACAGGAGCAGACCCTTCAATATTAATGACAATCTGATGTCCAACGCCATTTATACCCGCACCATTAACATACGAACCATCATCAACTTTAATTGTAATCACGTCGTCAACGCCAGATTCAATCGTATAATTAGCGGTCCATTTACTCTTGTCGCCAGCGACCATCTTCAAGCCATTTACTGAGCCCAGTACGCCAGAAATAGATGAGTATAATTTAATGTCTGTACTATCAAATCCCTCAATATCTTCCAAAAATTGAAACGAGAGAATAGACTTTTTAACACCCTCTAGTGTGACAGTTTCCTTTCCATCAGCAGTTATCTTTAGGGTAGGTGCTGGAAAATCAACAACCGTAACCGCTATATTCTCTTTAATCGCAAGTCTCTTAGCGAAATCTTCCGCTTTAATACTCAGTTTATAATCACCCGGGTTAGCTCCGGCTCTAAATTCAAAAATATACTCACCACTAGGTTGATCAGGTCGAGTCGTGCTACTAGCCTGGATAACATTAGAGCCTTGTGCCAATCTAGCGATGATAGAATTACCGTCTAAATTGCTATCACTAATGGTAGACCTGACGATATATCTATATCGATCTTGTCCATCAGGTGCTTCAAATGGCTGCTCCATTGAGATACCACTGATAACAGGTAGTTCCATATCAATGATCGCAGCAATACCTGCTGCTTCATATGTCTTATCACTAAGCGAGAAGGTCGATATTTCTCTTCCGATATTATCAAACACACTAACCGTTAGTTGATATACCCCTTGATTGGGAAAGATGAAATTTAAATGTCCATTGATAGTCTCATCAATATTACCCGCCGAAATAATCGCGTCTCCACCATCTTCAGGCGTTAAAGATAGTGAATATCTTTCAGCTTTAACCTTTGAATTTTCATCAGTTTTAACCGTAATTGAAAATGGCTGGTTCTGTTTTTCTAGTAATAATTTATAATTTATAATTTTAGATTCTTCAAATGTAACTGTTACTTCAGGCTTTCCTAATGGTACTTTTATCTTTTTATTTGTTTTCAGACCAACCTTATCTGTTGCTGTTACATCTACATAGATAAAGGCCGCATCTCCAATTTTGCTAATCGGTATATTCATGACGAGAAAATTTTCGTCTGAATTCTTAGTTACATCGTAAGTGGTGTTACCAATATTAGATCTATAGCGAACGTTCGCAATTTGGCTCATACCATCTGAAATATCAAAACCAATATGTATATCCTCGCCCTCTCGTGTTAACGATGTATGCTCATCAGCAATAATTGGTTTTTCATTATCTACCTGAAGCTTAATACTGTCAGAACCGATATTATCCCAATAATCAAAAACTGATACAGTTATAGGTAAGTTATGCCCTGCCAAATCATCAGGAATCGCAGATGTGAAAGTACTGCATCGATACTTAACACCTTTATCATCACTACATATTATAAATTTAGAAAATTTAGGAGATTTAGTGTCGTCAGTTAAGAATGAGTAAGTCGTATTATTTAACTGCACCTTAACATCAAGTAACTCAGAGTTTTCAGCCAATTTCGTTCTAAAATTAAATGCAATCCGAGTCCCCATAACCCATTGATTAGTTACTAGATTAGTTATATTCACAAGTGGAACTACGCCCGGAACATTTAATTTAATGACTTTGTTATCACCAAGCGTAACATTACCGGTTTGATCTGTTACATTTTTTAAACTAACGGTATGTGTTGTGGCGCCTGGTTTAATTATAGCTGTGTAGTTTTCTACAAATTGATAATTAAACGTCTTCTCGCCATTATTAGATTTAGAATAAGGTTCTAAACCTTCAAAGTTGTTATGAGTAATGAGGCGCGGTACTATCTCAGATTTAATGCCTGACAGCGCATCATTAACTTCAATGGTAAATCGTAATTTCTTTATTCCCTTTTCAATGAAAACACTCTTAGAATCTAACCTAAAGTTGTCATTGTTATTAATTGTTGGCGCTGTAACATCAATCATCTCAAATGAGAACTTCTGAATAACCTCGGTACCATTTCCACCTGTTGTTTTAGTGATGAGAACCAGAGGTTGCCCATCGAGATCCTCTGTAAACTCCTTAAATTTACATACAGGGGAACTTGCGCCTTCATAGCTAACATAAGGGGCATCTGTGTCTTTAGGTACTTTGCCTTCAGGTATTTTGTCTTCAGTCCAGTTGTCTCGGATCCAACATTGAAGCTTCTGTAAACCCGAGAAGTCATCCCCTGCCACAGAAAATTCAACATTCATATTTTTACCCGCACGATACGTGGAGAAATTGGCAGGTTCAGTTACACTAAGCTGGTAGCCGCCACGCTTTACAACGACAGTCCTAAATATACGGGTAGATTGACTTGCTTGCCCTGAATTAGTTTTAGTCGCATTGTATACATTGATATCAATACTATAGTTACCATCACTCTCTAACGTTAAAAGAGTCGTCCAGAGTGTAGGATCTTGTGAGTCTTGAACGAATGTTAAGTTACTCCCTTCGGCCTCATCGCCGCGTTTAAGTATCGCTTCGATCCTCGACACTCCACTTTCTGGATCATCAACATTAAGCACTAACGATAATGCCCCTTGCTGACTAATTACTTCGTTTTCAGGTATTAGATCCCCATTTGGATAGTTGATTGCAAGCGTGCCAGTTGGAGGCGTAGAATCAACTTTAACATCAAAAATTGTATTGCTTAAATTACCTCGGACATCTTTAGCCTCTATTTTTAGGTTAAAATAATCCTTTAATGTTGTGACGATCTGGGTTCCTGTTGGCGTAGTCCCGACTCCATCTGGAACACCTTGATATTCCCAATATTTCACCGAACCGGCCTCAATGGAATCATTACCAATATCGGTAATGGAAAAGTCGAAAATATAACCTGGTGCATAAAAATTTTGTTTATTATGACCATCTAAAGTAATAGTTGGCCCTTTATTATCAAAAATAGCGGTGATCGGCGCAGTATGGCTAATAAAACCATGTTCGTCTTCAGCTGTAACGATTAATCTAATTCGATCATTATCGCTTGGGGTTATTTTATCTGAAGCTGTTGTGTTTACTTCGATACTCAAGTTATCAACTTGATTAGGCTTAAAGCTTTTTATGATTTCGAAAAGGGTATTATCATCTAATTTCTGTGACAAGCTGATATTTGAAATTCTGGAGTCATCTGTCATATTTAAAATATTAACAAAAAATTCACGCCCAACAATAACAACTCCGTTAGTATCTGAAGGCGATACTGTATCGATAATAGCCGGAATATCAAACGTTACATAAGGACCTTCTTTGTCAATAATAAAGTGAACCTCACCATTACCGACATTTGCTGGATATGCACTATCTTCGGCTGCTATATCAAATCGATACTTCCCTTCGTGGTCTAATTGTTCAGCATTTAATTGCACTTTAGTATCAATTTCACTACCGATAAGGTATGCAAATCTGTCGCTACAGTCTTCCAAATCAGCACAAACAGTTAAATTATATGGGGCGATTTTATCACCATATAACGTAATAACTACGTTACCAGCATCAGAATGCGCAACATTCGTACCGTAATTAATAACCGAGTTAGCAAGCCAAATCTCATTACCGCCCAAGGTGATAGGAGCAGATTCATTAGATGTAATGACAGGTGGTGTCGAATCTATGAACACATTAAACGTTTGCACGCCAGTGTCCTTATGACCAATAGCATTACCCAGTTTATCTGTACCTGCTATGGATAGCTTCCACTTACCGTCATCTAAAGAATGTGATGATCTATCATCACTGGAGCAGACCTTAGTTTTACATAACGATATTGAAAATTTATTATTTTTAGTCTCCATTTCAGTAATAAGATATTTTTTATCATCATCTTTAAAACGTAAGCTACGAGAATCTTCACCTACTGCATCTGAAATATCAAACTTTAATACTTGTCGGTAATTAAGGTTGATATATGTATCATTAGAATATTTTTCATCATAAGGAGCCGTATATTTATAAAAAGGAGGGGAATTATCAACGATAAAAGTTGTACTGTGTTTACCCTTTAATTCATTGTAGGCATTACCAATCTCGTCAGATGCACTAATCAACATCTCCATTCTTTGAATATTCGGATAATTACCTGAAATTGAATCAAAGTTAAACTGGTATGTTTTTTCAAAGCGCCCAACTATATCAGGAACAACCGTTATTGATGTTAATTCTTGCGTAGCAGCTTCAGATGAGTCCTTAGCCCAAAAGAACTTAAATTCTGAGGATACTACACCTGATGGATCTGTGATGCCAACTAAAACATCAACCACATCTTTTATATACCAGCGTCCATCCTTATAAACATTATTGATAGCATTAATAGCTGTTTTAATCGTGGTTTTAATAAGAGGTTTGGTTTCATCAATAGATACACCCGTATCTTTAAATAATGGATCACCGTTTAATGTAGGGTATGCAGTTGCTATTGAGTTCGCATAATACATAAGCGTAATATCATTGATGTAACTTTCACTGCTGCCATCACCGAATTTTTCATGCACAAAATTAAAATAAAATTTAGCTAAATCACTTCGATACGTTTTAGGTCCCAGCTCCTTTCCCCCATAAGTTATTTGCTTACCATTATTTTCACCATCAATAAGACCATCTGAAAAATCAGCATAAAACGCTTTGGCGAAATCAACACTACTACCATGACTCGGTGCGTAATAATTTTCCATTTCCCCTAATGCTTCAACAATAAAACGGTGCTGATATGGCAGTGGGTACCCAGAAGGTACTCCATCTTCTAAATCTTCATTGGTCGCATAACTCGTCAATATTGGATTGAAGTGGAAAAAAGAACCGGTACCTAAAAACAAATTATTTACTAACTTTAATATGTCGCGCGCATTTTCGCTTGATTTGTCAGAGACATTCCAAAGCGAATCAAAGAAACCCGATTGAAAAACTGAAAGCTCAGTGAGATAAATATCATTAGAGCCGTTAACTAACGTATAGCCACTAATCGGTCCGTAGGGGCCAATACCTGTATCCGGATCTAAGTTAACACCAATCTGATCATCTTGACTCCATTGGTAAAATTTAACATTACCTCCTGACAATGATATTTTATGTACCTCTCCATCATAAGAAGTCTGAAGAGAACAACTTGCTAAATCTGTGGCTTTCGCTGATGGGTTATTTTTAAGTGCAACAGGCTTTAAATCACAACTACTAACAGATTGGAATGCTCCTTTATCAACGATTCTATACAGGGTCGCTTTCGCATCTAAAAATGGTGTAAATACAGTTACCACAGGTAACGCAAAGGTACTTCTAAATGAATATGTAAATACCTGATCTGATTTATTACCCGATTCATCCTTGACAGACACTGTAATTCGCTGAACATAGCCTTCCGATGCATGTTTAAATCCACTTCCAAATATATCTTTTGTAAATGGTATATAATAAGTAAGCCGTTCTAATTTTTCCCCTTCATTTAATTTTCCGATTGAGTTGTGGGGAATAACATGTTTTTTATCTTGATCGATATTTGTAATTGTATGTGTTGTTGTGATTTTATCAAAGCTTTTACCTGCTTCATACTTTACTGTCAAAATTAATTTTTCTGCCGATGTACCTGTATTATCAGCTAAATCATCGCTCACAGTGACTTTAATATAAGGTATTTTATTGTCGTCTAATATTTGAGCATTAAAATCAAGAAAGCTATCGGGCGTAATACCATCAATTGCTGTTAAGCCTGCTATTGCATACTTATAATCGATCTTTAGGTATTTTTCCACCCCCATATCGGTAAAGCTCTCTTGTCCTAAATAATCCTCAGATTCTTTAGGACCACCAGATGTCAAATCTAAAAAATTCATTTGCTTACTTGGAAATTCAATCGTCTTAATTGGTGACTTTTCATCAGAAAATACATTATAAGTTATTGATGATTTATTATTATTATTGTCTTTAACTTCAACTTTAAAGCCAGTAGTTCCATTACCTTTAAATACCGATTTAGGCATTGATACACTAAATCTACATATATTATCACCACGGTCAGATATACTATCAACACATGCTAGAGTCTCTGGCTCGCCTGAATTTACAGATAATTTTACGGGTTTTGCTATACCGGTCTCTGTGTCCTTAATAGTTCCCGCTAATATATAATCAAGACTCCCATCAGCATTTGGATTGTAAAGGGTTGGTGACACATCTTTATCTATCTCAATTTCAGGTGCTAAATTATCCCATAAGAACTCTATTGACTGGCTATCGCCTTTATTACCAAATACATCAGAAACAAAAAATGATATTCTCGCTTTTTGTACATTTATACCATCAAAATCAAGTTCGCGAGTGTCTACGTCAACATAAGAATAAAATACTTGCTGCCCTTCAACAAATGATGATGAGTCAAAATAACATAAGCCGCCGACTTCATCATTACAGGATGAAATAACATGCCATTCATCTTGTGAATCCTGATATTCAAATGCCAGTGAAACAGTTCTTATACCAATATAATCAGACACATCAAATTCGATGCGATCAATTAAGGATAATATCCCCCCCCCTCGTTTCGATACGACTGGCACATCAGAATCAATTGACAATCCACCTGTCCCAGAAATAACCTCAGAGTCTGGATTATTTAGTTGTTCAGAAAATTCATTATATTGATCTGCAGACGTTCCAGATTTATTTATTTCAGGATCATTAACGACTCGCAACATATGTTGAGCTAATTTATTTGTATATAGTTCAGCCTTAACGATTTGATGTCCAAATGAAATTGTTTGTACAAATCCATTATTATCCCAAATATTGCCGTCTAAAATACCATCTGACTTAACATCTAGATACTGTAAGACTGATAGGTTGTATGAACTGTATATATTTTTTTCACCTAGGGTGGATTCATTTAATTTTTCATATGCATATGAAGAATATGCAGCAAGAAGAGCACCATATTTATGCTGTTCTGTCACTTGTCCGCTTGACCCTTCTAGAGTTAGATCGAAAGGTCTAGTTGAAAATACGTCAAAGCCATATAGTCCCGAAATTTTAATCTTAGAATCTCTTATAGCAGCACTAGCATCAGCCTTATTCCAATCCATTAAATATTCAGTGAGTCCCGCGCTAAAATTAGTCAAAGGAGTAACCATCACATTATGGTTATTACCCTCAGAATAATTGATATACGTAATCAATTTAAGCGGACCATTAACGCTGGAACTATCGACAGGAGTCTTCGTATAAGGGTCTAAATACCCTCCGCCTACAGATTCAATATACACAGGCATTGAACCTGCCTTTATTTCCAAACTATATTCACCTTTCGAATTAGTCTGAACAAAGCCTAATAATTTACCCACACGACCATTTTTAAATTCGTAAGCACTCACTACTGATTTTGATACAGCCGCATCAAAAACGACGCCTGAAATATGTCCTACTTCACGTTCTGCAGGTTTTGATGACGAACTTTCGCCACCACAACCTACAATAAAATTGAGTAATAAAACTACTGATAAAACGCTTCGGATTTTCATGGTCGGATGTCTTTTAAGTTAATGAAAAATAAATGTAAAATATTATATTCATCCGTACACCAAAACGCAAAAAGGTAAAATACCTATCCAATCGGCGTAAAAAATCCGCATCACTTACACATCACCTACCAACCAACAGGCCGAACAATCAATACTATAGTTATAACAACTGTTAATTAGACGTTAATTAAAATATTATGAGTAAATTAAATAGCATTTAATTAATATAGCCGTGTAGTAGTCATTTAATTTAAGATTGTATACAATCAACAATATGAAACGTCCATTCAATCAAGAGCTATTTGATCTATCTGATTCGTTATTCTAAGCAGGCATGTACCAGTTGGTTTAGCGATCGACCGCTGATAATCTACTTTGATAGAACAATTTTTAGATAAAATAAAAAGCGAAACCGATTTGACGTTATTTACAGTCATTGGTTTCGCTTTTTCGTTTCTATTAAATTAGCTGTTCACAACTATTGAATTAATTGCTCACGCAGTTTAGCCACTTTATCACGGGTTTCACTGGCTTTTTCAAACTCCAAATCTTGTGCATATTTATACATTTGTTCTTCTAAGCGCACGATCTCTTTACTGAGTTCTTCTGGGGTAAATACCGCATACGTTGCTTTTTGCTCTGCTATATGCATCATTTCTTGCTCTGGTGTTCTACCAATTCTCAGTGAATCACCCACTTTCTTATTTAGGCCTTTTGGTGTAATGCCATTTTTCACATTATGCTCATGCTGCACTGCTCGACGACGCTCAGTCTCACTGATCGCTTTATCCATCGATTTTGTGATCCTGTTCGCATATAAGATAGCTTTACCTTCTAAGTTACGAGCAGCACGACCAATGGTCTGGATCAATGAACGCTCAGAACGTAAGAAACCTTCTTTATCAGCATCCAAGATAGCAACCAAAGAAACTTCAGGCATATCTAGACCTTCACGCAGCAAGTTAATCCCAACCAGTACATCAAATACACCTAAACGTAGGTCTCGAATAATTTCGACACGTTCAACGGTATCTATGTCAGAGTGTAGATAACGAACCTTAACGCCATGATCAGCAAGATATTCAGCTAAGTCTTCGGACATACGCTTAGTTAATGTTGTTGCAAGTACCCTTTCGCCCTTTTTTACACGTATATTAATTTCACTAAGTAGGTCATCGACTTGAGTATCAACAGGGCGCACTTCAATAATCGGGTCCAATAATCCCGTCGGCCTTACGACTTGTTGAACGATTTCACCTTCACAGCGATCCAGTTCATATTGGCTTGGTGTTGCAGACACATATAAGGTTTGTGGTGAAATAGATTCAAACTCTTCAAACTTAAGTGGTCTGTTATCCAACGCTGACGGTAAACGGAAACCAAACTCAACCAATGTTTCTTTACGTGAGCGGTCACCTTTATACATAGCCCCAATTTGCGGTACGGTTACGTGAGACTCATCAATCACTAATAAGCCATCGGCAGGTAAGTAGTCCAACAAGGTAGGAGGCGCATCACCTGGCACACGTCCAGATAAGTAACGCGAATAGTTTTCAATACCGGAGCAATAACCAAGCTCTTGCATCATCTCGATATCAAACTGTACACGTTGACTCACGCGCTGTTCTTCAATTAACTTGTTTGCTGATAATAATTGTTTTTTACGCTCTGACAATTCAACCTTGATGTGTTCAATTGCATCTAAGATCTTTTCTCTTGGCGTAACATAGTGCGTCTTAGGATAAATAGTCGCGCGTTCAGCAGTCTTCTCAATAGCGCCTGTTAATGGATCAAAATAGCTAATACGTTCAATTTCATCATCAAACATCTCAATCCGCACCGCATGCTTATCTGATTCTGCTGGATAGACATCGATAACTTCGCCACGTACACGGAATGTCGAACGTTTAAAGTCCATATCATTACGCGTATATTGCAATTCAGCTAAACGACGAATGATACTGCGTTGGCTGATAATTTCCCCCACAGACACATGTAACATCATTTTGAGGTAAGACTCAGGATCACCCAAACCATAAATGGCTGAAACAGATGCTATAAGGATCACATCACGACGCTCTAGCAATGCTTTTGTCGCTGATAGGCGCATTTGTTCAATGTGTGCATTTACAGCTGCATCTTTCTCGATAAAGGTATCAGTGCTTGGTACGTACGCTTCAGGTTGGTAATAATCGTAGTAAGAAACAAAATACTCAACCGCATTATTAGGGAAAAAATCTTTCATCTCGGCATAAAGCTGTGCGGCAAGCGTTTTATTTGGTGCCATAAGCAATGTAGGACGATTTAATTGCGCAATCATATTCGCGACAGTATAGGTTTTACCCGAACCTGTTACGCCTAATAAAGTTTGACTGGCGACACCAGCATTAAAACTATCAACCAGCTTTTCAATCGCTTGAGGCTGATCACCACTCGGGGTATATTCAGAACATAAATCGAATAAAATCGTCATTATTTAAGATCACAACTCGGCTTTTTAATTTATATATCCCCATAATACCAATTTACACTTAGTGCGCCATAAGTATTATCTGCCCTCTTGATAGTTTGATGGATAATGCGCACACAAAATCAAAATTTAATATAAAAATAAAAATGTCAAGCAGTTATCAACAGATTTTTAAAATTCTGCACTTTCATGGTTATTTTTGATACAAGCATTTGAATTGATAAGTTATCAACAGACTTAAACTCAAATAAAAACACCCAACACATTGATTTAAATCCAATTAAATTAGAAACCACTAACTAAACAGCTACTTTTCAAAATCCCTAAATTAGTTGCTTTTTTACTTTTACAGATTTAATCAACAGAGTTACCCACAGATTTAGTGGATAACTCAATAAAAAATGTCATATTCACAAAGTTCAGTAAAAAAGAAACATACCCTTGTGTATAAAATAAAAATTAAACTTGTTTAGTATCGCCCATATTTATAAAATCAATTCGGTATTATTAAATATCTCTGCTATATAGAAAGAAGTTAGAGTATAGAAGGTAGGTACAATATTCTCCGGCATCGAAATACTGCAATATTTAAATGCTTGTCGTAAAAATCAATTGTTTACTAAAACTACGCTATCAATATTTCTTAGGCATCATCGTTCAGTTATTCGACAAAAAAAAAGCAAATAACAGTTTTAGCCGTTTTATTATTGACAGTAGAATCATCTAACCTTAATATTCGCCCCGTCTTCGAAACAAAGACAAGTAATTCCCCTTTAGTTCAGTTGGTAGAACGGTGGACTGTTAATCCATATGTCGCTAGTTCAAGTCTAGCAAGGGGAGCCATATTTTCTTTCTTTAACAGAGAGAGTAACAGTTAGTGATTTATTACATCATTAATTGGCTTCATTAGAAGCACACAACTTATTAGCTTCAAGAGAAGCAAACGAATAATTCCCCTTTAGTTCAGTTGGTAGAACGGTGGACTGTTAATCCATATGTCGCTAGTTCAAGTCTAGCAAGGGGAGCCATATTTTCTTTCTTTAACAGAGAGAGTAACAATTAGTGATTTATTACACTGTATTAATCTACAGCGTATGTATCATTAATTGGCTTCACTAGAAGCGCACAATTTATTAGCTTCAAAAGAAGCAAACGAATAATTCCCCTTTAGTTCAGTTGGTAGAACGGTGGACTGTTAATCCATATGTCGCTAGTTCAAGTCTAGCAAGGGGAGCCACATTTTCTTTCTTTAACAGAGAAAGTAACAATGAGTGATTTATTACACTGTATTAATCTACAGCGTATGTATCATTAATTGGCTTCACTAGAAGCACACAATTTATTAGCTTCAAAAGAAGCAAGCGAATAATTCCCCTTTAGTTCAGTTGGTAGAACGGTGGACTGTTAATCCATATGTCGCTAGTTCAAGTCTAGCAAGGGGAGCCACGTTTTCTTTGTTTAAAAGAGAAAGTAACAATTAGTGATTTATTACACTGTATTAATCTACAGCGGATGTAACATT